>URDK01000069.1 GCA_900546485.1 uncultured Eubacteriales bacterium | reverse complement strand
GGCGACATATATAAGGGCAAGTATTCCGGCATGTACTGCACCCCCTGCGAGAGCTTCTGGACCGAGAGCCAGCTCGTGGACGGCAAGTGCCCCGACTGCGGCCGCGAAGTCAAGTACGCCGAGGAGGAGGCCTATTTCTTCCGCCTCTCCAAGTACGCCGAAAAGGTGCGCGAGCTGCTGCTCACCGGCACCTTCCTGGAGCCTGCCAGCCGCGTCAATGAGATGATAAAGAACTTCATAGACCCCGGCCTGGAGGACCTCTGCGTCTCCCGCACCAGCTTCAAGTGGGGCATCCCCGTCGACTTTGACCCGGGCCACGTCGTCTACGTATGGGTGGACGCGCTCTTCAACTACCTCACCGCCCTCGGCTACATGAACGACAAGCGCGACGGCAAGGAGAAGTACTGGCCCGCCGACGTACACATGGTCGGCAAGGAGATAGTCCGCTTCCACTCCATAATCTGGCCCGCCATGCTCATGAGCGTGGGCGAGCCGCTGCCCAAGAAGGTCTTTGGCCACGGCTGGCTGCTGCTCGGCGGCGGCAAGATGTCGAAGTCCAAGGGCAACGTCGTCGACCCCTACATCCTCGCCGGTCGCTTCGGCGTGGACGCGCTCAGGTACTTCCTGATGCGCGAGTTCCCCCTCGGCTCGGACGGCAACTTCTCCAACGAGCTGCTCATAAGCCGCATCAATTCCGACCTCGCCAACGACTACGGTAACCTCCTCTCCCGCACCGTCGCCATGGTGCTCAAGTACTTTGACGGCACTCTGCCCGCCGAGCGCGAGGAAGGCCCCGAGGACGCCGAGCTCATCGCCATGGCCTCGTCCCTGCGCGGCAAGTACGAGAAGCTCATGGACAACTTCGGCACACAGGGCGCGCTGGAAGAGGTCTTCCGCGTCATTTCCCGCGCCAACAAGTATATAGACGAGACCGCACCCTGGACCCTCGCCAAGGACGAGAGCAAGCGCGCGCGCCTCGCCTCCGTCATGTACAACCTGCTCGAGAGCCTGCGTATCTGCACCAGCCTGCTGGTGCCCTTCATGCCGGAAAGCTGCGAGAAGGCCTTCGCCCAGATAGGCGCCAAGGGCGAGGAGACCGGCTGGGACAAGGCCGCCGTCTGGGGCAGCCTGCCCGCCGACGTCACCGTCACGAAGGGCGATACGCTCTTCCCGCGCATCGACCTTAACAAGGAGCTCGCCGAGCTCGAAAAGCTTGAGGAGGAGGCCCGCCGCGCCGCTCTGCCCCCCGTCGAGATAGAGCCGCAGACCGAGGAAAAGGTCGACTTCGACACCTTCTGCAAGAGCGACTTCCGCGCCGTCAAGGTCAAGAGCTGCGAGGCCGTGAAGAAGTCCGACAAGCTCTTGAAGTTCATCCTCGACGACGGCACGGGTACCGACCGCCAGATACTCTCCGGCATCCACAAGTGGTACCAGCCCGAGGACCTCGTGGGCAAGACCCTCGTGGCCATCGTGAACCTACCCCCGCGCAAGATGATGGGCATGGAAAGCAACGGCATGCTCATCTCCGCCGTCCACAAGGAGCACGGCGAGGAGGCTCTGCACTTGCTCATCGTCGACGACGCCATCCCCGCCGGCGCGAAGCTCTGCTAAATAAACTGGCCGAAATGCCGGAGGCATTTCGTGCCAAAGAGCCCCGGCGCAAGCGCCGCTGTCACAGCGCTCCGCTGCTCGCAAAGAAATGCACCAGTCCGCGGACTGGTGCATTTTTCACACTCCGCTCCGCGAGCGGTATTTTTCCCGAGGCAAAGCCCCGTGAAAAATGGATTCTAATTGCTGAACAGCGAAAAGTGTGCTATCATGGATGTAAAGTCCGAAAAGGAGGCGGCCACATATGGGCAAGAGGAAAAAGCTCATCGCCGTATGCGTCCTGCTCATTGTCGCGGCTGGGGTGCTTGTCTGGTATCATATCCCGGTGAAAACAACGGCGAGCATGGAATTATATTGCTCCGACCCGGCCGGGGGCTCGATTGACGCCGAATTTGACCTCAGCGTATCCCGCTCGCTCTTTGCCCAGGACAAGCTCGACGGGACGATCCGCGTCGGGGACAGGGAATATGTCGTGTGGACCTGGCAGAAATACGGTTTTTTTGAAAGTATACTGCGCAGATTTCAGGGGCAGATGAATATACCGGCCTTTGTCAACCCGGACAATTTCGGCCATAGCGTGGAGCTGCTGATGAGCGACGTGCTCTGGGTGCCCTTCATCGATTTCGGCTCCGGCTATGATATCGAGAATGTGAGCCTGCTGTTCACCTCAGATGATTACGTCGATGGCCTCTGGAGCAACTACATATTGAATTAACAAGGCAAAGGAGACTTTTCCATGGAATACAGACGTTTTGGAAATAAGATAGTCGCGCGCATTGACAAGGGCGAGGAGGTCTGCGCCAAGCTGCTCGAGCTGGCGGAGGCCGAGAATATCCGCCTCGCGTCCGTGAGCGGCATCGGCGCGAGCAACGACGTGACGCTCGGCGTGTTCGACACGGGCACGAAGGAGTATTTCAAAAAGCGCTATAACGGCATAGATTACGAGCTCGGTTCCGTCACCGGCAGCCTCTCCCGCCAGGACGGCAAGCCCTATCTCCACCTCCACGCCGTCATCGGCAGCCCCTCCCACGAGCAGTGCCACGCCGGACACCTCAACGCCGCGGTAGTGAGCGCCACCTGCGAGCTTGTCATCGATGTCATCGACGGCGAGGTCGGCCGCGAATTCTCCGACGAGATCGGCCTGAACCTCTTCAAATTCTAAACCCCAAGAGCCCGGCCCGCCGGGCTCTTTTCATACCCGCAGGGAGGACAATAGACGCGCATGGATATAAAACGCAAAGGCGGCAGAGCAGTTGCCATCGCCCTGGCGCTGTGCCTGCTGCTGTGCAGCGGCTGCGGCGGGGTGGAGGTTGACATAACAACACCGGAGCCCACAGCCGCAGCCACCCCATCACAGGCGTCTACGCCCGAGCCGGGGGATATGGTGAGAGTAGTTGACATAATACCGGACATCCGCCTCGATATCCGCTATGCGGCGGCGGAGAATTTCACGGGCGAGGTCATCTATGAGAGCGCGGAGGCGTATCTGCGCCGGGGGACGGCGGAGAAGCTGGCGAAGGCGCAGGAGGAGCTGGAGGAACTGGGCTATTCGCTCACTGTTTGGGACGCCTGGCGGCCTGTCGCGGCGCAGTTTGCGCTCTGGCGCGCCTGCCCGGACGCGCGCTATGTGGCGGACCCATTCAATGGCTTTTCCGGTCATTGCCGGGGGAATACGGTTGACATAACTATTACAACTCTTGACGGCGAGTCGGTGGAGCTGCCCTCGGGCTTTGACGATTTCTCGGCGCTGGCGGACCGGGACTACACGGACGTGTCTGAGGCGGCCGCTGCGAACGCGCGGCTTTTGGAGGACGTGATGACGCGCGCGGGGTTTGCGGGCTACTCAGCGGAGTGGTGGCATTACACGGACACGGATGCTTACGAGGTCGTGGAGGCACTCGGGCCGCTGCCGGTGGTCGAGGCAGACTGTGAGGAGTACATTTCGCTGCGCGCGGCGCCGGACGTCAGCGCGGCCGCGCTTGCCACCGCGCCCGCCGGAGCGGAGCTGTACGTCCTTGACGAAGTGGGTGACTTCTCGCTTGTCCGCTTCGGTGAGCAGTACGGCTATGCGCTAACGTCCTACCTGCGCCCGTCGTGACCCGCGCGCCCTTCGCTGCGCGTTGCGCGCAGGTCACTGACCACCGAACCTTCGCCGGAGACTTACCATATTGCCCATACGAAAAGGCGCACTCATGTAGCCGCAAAAGTAATACGCTGTAAAGTCGAAAGCTAAGAAGTGACAAATCCGCTCTTTATTTTCGCGGCTGGGCGTGGTATACTATATTGCCATTATCTTAAGGAGGTAAGCGCATGGGCGAGAACTATATAACCTGCAAGGATGAAAAGGGCAGCATCAACATCTCCGAGGACGTCCTCGTTTCGATGGTGCGCGCTGCCGTGAATGAGATAGACGGCGTGGCCTCCCTGGTTAACAACGCCGGGGCTGAGCTTGCCGAGCTGCTGGGCATCAAGTCCCCCGGCAAGGGTGTCAAGGTGCAGATAAACGACGGCGTCATCACCGTCGACGTCATCATCATGGTCCGCTACGGCTCCAATGTCGTCAGCGTCGCCAAGCAGGTGCAGGACACCGTCACCGGCGCCGTCGAGTCCATGACCGGCATGGGCGCGCCGGTAGTGAACGTCCACGTCTCGGGCGTGGCCTTTGACAAATGACCAGGACGAAGGCCAGAGAACTGGCGATACGGCTGATATACGCCCAGGGCGCCTCGGGCGAGCAGCCCGAGGACCTGCTCGGCGGATTCTTTGAGGACGAGCACTTCGAGTCCCTCGCGGACGAGGACGAGCTCTTCGGCAAGAAGCCCGACAAGGAGAGCCTCGGCTACATACGGACGCTTGTCTCCCTCTGCGCGGCAAACCGCGAGGAAATAGACGCATACATCGAGAAATACGCCATCGGCTGGCGGACCGAGCGCATAACGCGCACCGCGGCGGCCGTGCTCCGCTGCGCCCTGACGGAGCTGCTGTACGTGGAGGACATCCCGCCCTCCGCCGTCATAAACGAGGCCGTGGAGCTCGCAAAGAACTACGAGGAGCCGGAGACCGTCGCCTTCATAAACGGCGTCCTCGGCGGCTTCATGCGCGGGGAGCGCGCCGACGCGCCGGAGGAAACATGAGCGGGCGCGAGCCGCTGAGCGTATCGGAGCTCAATGCCCGCATAAAGGGCCTCATCGAGTCCGACCCCGTGCTCGGCTCCGTCTATGTCCGGGGCGAGCTCTCGAACTACAAGGTCTACCCCTCGGGCCACCACTATTTCACGCTCAAGGACGCGGAATCAAGCCTGCGCTGCGTGATGTTCCGCTCCGCGGCCTCGAAGCTCCGCTTCCGGCCGGAGAGCGGCATGCGCGTCACGGCCTGGGGCCGCGTTGCCGTCTATCCGCGCGACGGGGCCTATCAGCTCTACTGCGAGGGCCTGATGCCCGAAGGCGCGGGCGATCTGCAGGTGGCCTACGAGCAGCTCAAGGCCAAGCTGGCCGACGAGGGCCTCTTTAACCCCTCGCACAAAAAGCCCATCCCACGCTATCCGGAGCGCATAGCCGTCATCACGTCCTCGGCGGGCGCGGCGGTGCACGACATCATCCGCGTGCTGCGCAAGCGCTGGCCCGTGGCGAAGGTGGTGCTGCTGCCCGTGCGCGTGCAGGGCGTGGAAGCCCCGCCGGAGATAGCCGGTGCGCTGCGCTATGCCAACAAATACCGCGTCGCGGACGTCATAATAACCGGCCGCGGCGGCGGCTCAATAGAGGACCTCTGGGCCTTCAACGACGAGCGCGTGGCCCGCGCGATCTATGCGAGCGAGCTGCCCGTCATCTCCGCCGTGGGCCACGAGCCCGACGTGACGATAGCCGACTTTGTGGCCGACCTGCGCGCCGCAACGCCCTCGAACGCGGCGGAGCTCGTTGCGCCCGACATGTCCGAGCTGCGGGACGCCCTGCGCTCGGCTGCGGCGCGGCTGGACCAGGCGGTGGACCGCGGCCTCTCGCAGAGGCGCGCCGCGCTGACGGAGCTCTCGTCCCGCCGGGTCATGCAGAGCCCCACGGGCTTCATAGACCAGCGCCGCCTGGAGCTCGACTCCATCCGCCTGCGCCTGGACGCGGCGGCGACAGGGCGCTTGAACCGAGAGCGGCAGGAGTTCGCCCGCCTCGCGGCGAAGCTGGACGCGCTCAGCCCGCTCAAGGTGCTGGGCCGCGGCTATTCGATAGCCCTGGACGCCGGGGGCCGCGCCGTGCGCGAGTCCGGGCAGCTCAAGGCCGGGGACAAACTGGATCTGCGCCTCTCCCGCGGCGGAGCAAAGTGCCTTGTGGAGAGCGTTTACGGAGGAGAAGACGATGTCTGAACAGAAAAAGACCTTTGAGGATTCACTCTCCCGCCTGGGCGAGATAGTCCGCTCCCTCGAGCGGGGCGACGCGCCGCTGGCCGATGCGCTGGGGCTCTTCGAGGAGGGCGCGGCGCTCATCACGGCCTGCACCAAGGAGCTCGACGAGGCCGAGCAGAAGGTGGTCAAGCTTCGCAAGGGCCAGGACGGCGAGCCGGAGGAGCTGCCCTTCGAGGAGGCCGGGGAATGAGCTTTGACGATAGATACGCGGAGTATCTGGGCATGATAGAGCCCGCGCTCGCGGGATATTTCGGCCGGAAGGAGGGCTTCCCCTTCGACGGCCTGCTCGAGGCGATGGATTACAGCCTCACGGCGGGCGGCAAGCGCCTGCGCCCCACGCTGGTGCTGGAGTTCTGCCGCATCTGCGGCGGCGACGTGGAGGCGGCCCTGCCCGTGGCCTGCGCGGTGGAGATGCTGCACACCTACTCACTCATCCACGACGACCTGCCCTGCATGGACAACGACGACCTGCGCCGCGGCAAGCCGACGAACCACAAGGTCTACGGCGAGTGCACCGCCGTTTTGGCGGGCGATGCGCTGCAGGCCGAGGCCTTCGGCACCATCCTCCGCTGCGGCCTGCCCGCGGAGCGGCGTGCCAGGTGCGCGGAATACCTCGCCGGCGCGGCCGGCGTGGACGGCATCTGCGGCGGGCAGTTCATGGACATGAGCGCCGACCCGCCGAGCGACGAGGCCTGGCTCACCGATCTCCAGGGCCGCAAGACGGGCAGCCTGCTCTCCGCCGCCTGCGCGATGGGCGCGGCCGCGGCCGGGGCGGGGGAGGACAAGACGGACCTCGCGCTGCAATACGGCGCGGCGCTCGGCGCGGCCTTCCAGATACGCGACGACATGCTCGACGTGCTCAGCACGGAGGTCGAGCTCGGCAAACCCATCGGCTCCGACGAGGCTGAGGGCAAGGTCACGTTCATGTCGCTCTACGGCGAGAAAAAATGCGCCGAGATGGTCGAGCGGCTGACCGCGCGCGCCGAGGAGCTGGCCGGAGAGCTCGGCTCCGACTTCCTAGCGGAGCTCGCCGCGCGCCTCTCACACAGAAGAAGCTGATATTGATTATGCAAGGTGCATGAATATGCATATAACCGCCCGGTATCTATTGAAAATCCGGGCGGTTTTTGATACATTATTATAAGGGGATACTTGCCAAGTGCAGGGAAAAACATGTCATAAGAGGTATAAGCCTTGTCCATACTTGAAAACGTAAACGACATAGCGGAGCTCCGCGCCCTTCCGGAGGAGCAGCTTCCGGAGCTGTGCTCGGAGATTCGCGCATTTCTAATAGAAAGTCTTTCCAAAACCGGCGGCCATCTGGCCTCCAACCTCGGCACCGTGGAGCTCACCGTCGCGCTCGACCGGGTGTACGACCCGTACCGCGACCGCATAGTTTTCGACGTGGGCCACCAGTGCTATACGCATAAGCTGCTGACCGGGCGCAGGGAGGGCTTTGACAAGCTGCGCAAATACGGCGGCATTTCGGGCTTTCCCAAGCCCTCGGAGAGCGGTGCGGACGCATTCATCGCCGGTCACGCCTCGAACAGCGTCTCCGTGGCCCTGGGCATGGCCCGCGCGCGAACCCGCCTCGGCGGGGACTACGACGTCGTCGCCATAATCGGCGACGGGGCGCTCACGGGCGGCCTCGCCTACGAGGGCCTCTCCAACGCCGGGCAGAGCGGCGAGCCGCTGGTGGTCATCCTCAACGACAACGCCATGAGCATAGGCTCCAACGTCGGCGGCATGGCGCGGCTTTTGAGCCGCATGCGCGTCAAGCCCGGCTACTTCGCCTTCAAGCGCTGGTACCGCAGTACCGTCGGCCAGGTGAAGCCGGTGTACGACATAGCCCACCGGGTCAAGGAGGGCGTCAAGGGCGCGATACTGCCCGAGAACATGTTCGACGACCTGGGCTTCTACTACCTCGGGCCCATAGATGGGCACGATATCCCGGCACTCGAGAGCGCGATCGCCTGGGCGCGCGACATGCGCGTGCCCGTGCTGCTGCACGTCATAACGCAGAAGGGCCGCGGCTGCTCCTTTGCGGAGGCGGACCCGGAAAAGTACCACGGTGTCGGTCCCTTCGACCCCGTGACCGGCGCGCTGAAAAAGGGCGCCGCGAGCTTTTCCTCCGCCGTAGGCGCTGCACTCTGCCGCGAGGCGGAGGGTGACTCGCGCATCGCCGCGCTCACGGCCGCAATGGCAGAGGGCACGGGCCTCGCGCAGTTTGCCCGGCGCTTCCCGGGGCGCTTTTTCGACACGGGCATAGCCGAGGGCCACACTGTCGCCATGGCGGCGGGAATGGCCAAGCAGGGCATGATACCCGTCGCCTGCGTGTACTCGAGCTTTCTGCAGCGTGGCTTCGACATGCTGATACACGACGTCGCGCTTTTGCGGCTGCACGCCGTATTCGGCGTGGACAGGGCCGGACTCGTCGGCGAGGACGGGGAGACGCACCACGGCGTCTTCGACATCGCCTACCTCGGCGCAGTGCCGGGGATGACGGTCTGGTGTCCCGCTTCGCTCCGCGAGGCGGAGGATATGCTCCACCAGGCGCTCTACGGCGAGACGGGCCCCGTGGCGCTGCGCTATCCGCGCGGCGGCGAGGGCGAATATACTGACGGCGGCGCCGAGGCCTTCAAAATACTCCGCGAGGGTACGGACGTCACCATCGCTGCCTACGGCACCATGATAAACGAGGCCATGAAGGCCGCGGAGGCCCTCGCGTCTGAGGGCGTCTCGGTCGGGGTGGTCAAGCTGGGACGCGTCCTGCCCCTGGACGCGGAGCCGGTGCTCGCCGCGGCGAGGGCGACCGGCAGGCTCGTCGTGGCGGAGGAGGTCTGCGCCTCCGGCTGCATCGGCGGGCGTATACTTTCCGCCGCCGGGGGAGAGGCGCGCTTCAAGTGCCGCCTGCTGAACCTGGGCGAGGGCATAGTCGGACAGGGTGGGACGGACAAGCTCCGCGCCCTGGCGGGCATAGACGCCGCGGGCATCGCGGCGGCGGCGAAGGAGCTGATGGCATGAGCGGCGTGAGACTTGACCAGAAGCTGGTGGAGCTCGGCCACTTCGAGAGCAGGGAAAAGGCGAGGGCCACCATCATGAGCGGCCTGGTGTTCGTAAACGGCCAGCGCGCGGACAAGCCCGGCATGGCCGTGAAGGACGATGCTAAGATAGAGGTCCGCGGCGCGGCCTGCCCCTACGTCTCGCGCGGGGGCTTCAAGCTCGAAAAGGCGCTGCGGGTGTTCCCCGTCTCGCCGGAGGGCCTCACCTGCATAGATTGCGGAGCCTCCACAGGCGGCTTCACGGACGTGCTACTCAAAAACGGCGCGGCGAAGGTCTACGCCGTGGATGTGGGCTACGGCCAGCTCGCCTGGAGCCTGAGGAGCGACAGCCGCGTCGTGGTGATGGAGCGCACGAACGCCCGCGCGCTGACGCCGGACATGTTCCCGGAGGCGATGGACATGGCGGTCATGGACCTCTCGTTCATCTCAGTGCGCCTGGTGCTCCCGGCGGTGCATACGCTGCTCAAGGACGGCGCGCCGGTCGTTTGCCTCATAAAGCCCCAGTTCGAGGCCGGGCGCGAGGACGTGGGCAAAAAGGGCGTGGTGCGAGACCCTGCCGTGCATGAGCGCGTGCTGAGGGACTTCCTCGAGGCGGCGCCGGGCCTCGGCTACACGGTGATGGGCCTCGACTTCTCGCCCGTGCGCGGGCCGGAGGGCAATATAGAATATCTCGCGTATCTCAAAAAGGGCAGCTATGAAGCGCCCATTCCGGACGCGGCCGGTATAGTCGCCGCGTCCCACAGAGAGCTGGAGAAGTGATGAAAAAAATAGTCCTTTCGCCGAATCCCTACCGCGACCGCGGCCTGGTGCTCACCAACCGCGCGCGGGAGCTGCTCGAGCGCGACGGCCGGGAGACGGTGATCGCCCCGGTGTTCGTGGACGTGCCCGGGGATTCGAACATGGTCCCGCTGCGCCGTGCGGCGGAGGACGCGGAGCTCATAATCTCCTTCGGCGGGGATGGCACCTTCCTCCACGTCGCAAGGCAGATACTCGGCATGCGCATCCCGCTGCTGGGCGTGAACGTCGGCACAAAGGGCTTCATGGCCGGGCTTGAGCCCGAGGACATCGAGCTCGTCCGCCGCGCCGCCGCGGGCGACTTCCGCGAGAGCCTGCGCATGATGCTCGATATCGAGCTCCACCGCGCCGACGGCGAGGTCATCCGTGACTGTGCCCTGAACGACGCCGTGGTCAAGAGTGACGTCAACTGCATAAACCTCGCCGTCCGCGCCGACGGAACGGAGATAACCAACTTCGCCGGCGACGGCGTCATAATCGCCACACCCACGGGCTCTACGGCGTATTCGATGTCCGCGGGCGGCCCAATAGTGGAGCCTGAGGCCGCGAACATCATCATAACGCCAATCTGTGCCCACATCATGGCGGCAAAGTCCTTCGTGCTCGCGCCGGAGCGGACGGTGACCGTCACGCCGGAGCGGCTGCGCGGCCGCCGCGCGGTGCTCTCCGTAGACGGCTCGGAGGGCATCCAGCTCTCGAGCGGGGACGAGGTCCGCGCCCGCTGGTCCGGAAACACGGTAATAATGGCGGACATGCAAGTCCGAAGTTTTTACGATACCGCACTTAACAAGCTCACGCAGTCCTGAACAAACGGCCCGCAGGGGCCCGCGAAGGCCGTATGGCCTGAGATTAGGAGGGTTTGGAATGAAAAGCGCAAGGCAGAACACCATCCTTGAGATAATCGCGTCCAAGGACATCGAGACACAGAACCAGCTCATGCAGGCGCTCTCGGAGCGCGGCGTAAAGAGCACTCAGGCCACGCTCTCAAGGGACATCAAGGAGCTCCGGCTCGTCAAGGAGCTGTCCCCGAACGGGCGCTACCGCTACGCCCAGCCCGCGCACGACGAGACCGCGGGTCACAACGAAAAGCTCCGCAAGATCTTCCGCGAGGGCGTCATTTCCTGCGACACGGCGATGAATCTCATCGTGCTCAAGACCCTGCCGGGCCTGGCCTCGGCGGCCAGCTCCGCGATGGACGGCATGGACCTGCCCTCGCTGGTGGGTACCGTCGCGGGCGACGACACGGTGTTCATCGCCATGCGCGACATAAAGAGCGCGGAGCACTTCTGCGAGGAGATAAAAAAGCTGTTCTGAGGGGAAAAGAGGCAGAGAGCCAATGCTGACGGAGCTGCACATCGAGAATATCGCGGTCATAGAGCGCGCGGACATTGAGCCCGGACCGGGCCTGAACGTCCTGACGGGCGAGACAGGCGCGGGCAAGAGCATAGTCATAGACTCGCTCGGGGCCGTACTCGGCGCGCGGGCGAGCCGCGAGCTGGTGCGCACCGGCGCGGCGCGGGCCTCGGTCACGGCGGTGTTCACGACGGACGGCGCGGAGGACTGGCTGCGCGAGAATGAGCTCGACGAGGACGAGGGCCTCGTCATCCGCCGCCGCGTGAGCCCGGACGGCAAGAGCGGTGCGCAGGTGAACGGCACGCCCGTTTCCGCCGCGGAGCTGCGCACGCTCGGCTCGCGGCTGCTGGATATCCACGGCCAGAACGACGGCCGCCAGCTCATGGACGAGACGCGGCACCGCGACTATCTCGACTCCTTCGCCGGCCTCTCAGCCGAGCTGGAGCGCTACCGCGAGCTCTACGCCGCCTACCGCGAGGCTGCCTCGGCGCTCAGAAAGCTGGATATGACGGATGCCGAGCGCGAGCGGCGCGAGCGCGAGTTCCGCATGACCGCGGACGAGCTGACGGCTGCTAACATCCGCCCCGGCGAGGAGGAGCAGCTCATCGCGCGGCGCGAACTGCTGCGCAATTCCGAGAAGCTCACCGAGGCGCTGGATGCCGCCTACGAGGCGCTCTACGGCGGCGAGGACAGCGCCGCGGAGCTGGCCGGGAACGCCTCCGGCTGGGCGCAGCGCGCCGCGGCCCTGGCGCCCGAGCTCTCCGAGGCCGTCGGCGAGATAGAGTCCGCCCGCGCCTCCATCGAGGACGCGGCGGAGCGCCTGCGCGATTTCCGCGAGGGGCTGGACTTTTCACCCGGGGAATACGACGCGCTGGAGACGCGGCTCAGCCAGCTCCGGCGACTGGAAAAGAAGTACGGCGCGGACGAGGCCGGGCTCGCGGAGCTCCTGGAGAGCGCAAAGCGCGGGCTCGAGGAGCTGGATTCCTCGGACGAAAAGCGCCGCGAGCTCGAAGCGGAGCTTGCAAAAAGGAAAAAAGCGGCGTATAATTCCGCAAAAGAGCTGTCAAAGCTGAGAAGAGCCGCGGGCGAGGAGCTCCGGCAGCGCATAGAGGCGGGCTTGAAGGAGCTTTCGATGCCCTCCGTGCGCTTTGAAACGGAGCTGACGCCCTTGGGCGGAGAGCCGGGCTTTGACGAGACGGGCATGGACGAGGTCCGCTTCCTCATGTCGGCAAACGCGGGCGAGACCCCGGGTCGGATATCGAAGATAGCCTCCGGCGGCGAGCTGGCGAGGATAATGCTGGTGATGAAGGACGTGCTTTCTGAGCGCGACGGCGTGCCCGCGATGGTTTTCGACGAGATAGACGAGGGCGTTTCGGGCATAGCGGCCCAGCGGGTCGCGGAGAAGCTGGCGCGCCTCGCACGGCGCAAGCAGGTCATCTGCGTGACGCACCTGCCCCAGATCGCGGCGATGGCGGACACGCATTTCCGCATCGCGAAGACGGAGCGGGACGGGCGCACCTACACGGCTGTGACGGCACTGGACCGCGAAGGCCGGATAAGGGAGCTCGCGCGGCTCCACGGCGGAGAGAACGTGACGGAGACAACGCTCGCAAGCGCTGCCGAGCAGCTCGACGCGGCGAGCGACTACAAAGGGGGACTTGTGATATGACCTACGGCGAAAAGGCGAGAGAGCTGAAAGACACCCTCAACTGCGGGCAGAGCGTCCTGGTGGCGCTCAACGAGCTGACCGGCCTGGATGAGAAGACTGCGAAAGCCATCAGCACCGGTCTCGGCGGCGGCCTGCGCTGCGGTGAGACCTGCGGCGCGTATTGCGGCGCGGTGCTGGCAATAGGAATGACCGTCGGCGCGGACGGCATGGGCAGACCCGGCGGCCGCGTTGCGGATATGGTAAAGGCCTTCTCCGACGAATTCAAGGAGCAGTTTGACTCCATCCGCTGCGAGGAGCTGCTTGGGAAGAGCGGCGGCGACCACAGCGTATGTTACGACTTCTGCGCCTGGTGCGCCGACAGGGCTGCGGAGCTCATTGGTGAATAAGTTTTTTCACAAAGCATAAGAAAATTTATAACGAAGGGGAAAGATCGATGCAGATCTACGAGGAACTCAAGGCGCGCGGACTTATCGCGCAGGTCACGGACGAGGAGGAGATCCGCGAGCTAGTAAACGCGGGCAAGGCCACGTTCTATATTGGCTTTGACGCGACGGCGGACAGCCTGCACATCGGCCACTTCATGGCCCTGAACCTCATGCGCCGGCTCCAGCTTGCGGGCAACAGGCCCATAGCCCTGCTGGGCGGCGGCACGACGATGGTCGGCGACCCCTCGGGCCGTACCGATATGCGCCAGATGCTGACGCAGGAGAAGATACAGGAGAACGCGGCGAAGTTCAAGGTCCAGATGGCGAAGTTCATAGACTTCTCCGAGGGCAAGGCCCTGATGCTGGACAACGCCGACTGGCTGCTCGGCCTCAACTATATCGAGCTGCTGCGCGACGTGGGCGCGCACTTCTCCGTGAACAACATGCTCCGCGCCGAGTGCTATAAGCAGCGCATGGAGAAGGGCCTCTCCTTCCTGGAGTTCAACTACATGATCATGCAGTCCTACGACTTCTACCACATGTTCAAGGAGTACAACTGCGTCATGCAGTGCGGCGGCGACGACCAGTGGTCGAACATTCTGGGCGGCACGGAGCTCATCCGCCGCAAGCTGGGCAAGAACGCCTACGGCATGACCATCACGCTGCTGCTCACGAGCGAGGGCAAGAAGATGGGCAAGACCCAGTCCGGCGCCGTGTGGCTGGACCCGAACAAGACCAGCCCCTACGAGTTCTACCAGTACTGGCGCAACATCGACGACGCGGACGTCATCAACTGCCTGCGCAAGATGACCTTCCTGCCGCTTGAGCAGATAGACGAGATGTCGAAGTGGAAGGACGCGCAGCTCAACGAGGCGAAGGAGATCCTGGCCACGGAGCTGACGGCGCTTGTCCACGGCGAGGAGGAGGCCCAGAAGGCGAAGGAGGGCGCTCGCGCAATCTTCGGCGGCGGCGGTACGGAGCACATGCCCGAGACCGAGATAAGCGCCGACGACCTGACCGACGGCGCGGCGGACATACTGACGCTGCTGGTCAAGACGGGTCTGTGCTCGTCCAGGAGCGACGCGCGCCGCAACGTGCAGCAGGGCGGCGTGACGGCCAACGACGAGAAGGTCGACGACATTGCAAAGTCCTTCACCGAGGCCGAGCTCAAAGCCGGCGTCGTGCTCAGAAGGGGCAAGAAGAACTTCAATAAGGCCATAATGAAATAAAACGAACACCCCCGGACCACCGGGGGTGTTTTTTGCCCGCGCCCTCCGCCGCGCCCTGCGCTGCGCGCAGGCTTTATCTGCGGCCGGGCATGAATAAACCGCCGCCCATGTGGGCGGCGGTTTTCATATTTATTCGGGAAGCTTGCAGACGTCTATCCACTCGAGTGCGTTCGAGTACTTCCACAGCTCGTCCAGGTTCAGCTCTATGGCGCTCGCGCCGCTGCCGACGGCGGGGAACACGGTCTCAAAGCGCTTCAGGCTCTCGTCCAGGTACACGTCCACGCCCTCGTTGATGCCGAAGGGGCACACGCCGCCTACCGGGTGGCCGATGAGCTCCAGCACCTCGTCCGGGGTCGGCATCTTCGCCTTGAAGTGGAACTTCTCCTTGAACTTGTGGTTGTCTATCCTCGCGTCGCCCGCCGCCAAAATGAGCAGCGCGCCGCCCTCCGGCTTCTTGAACGACAGCGTCTTGGCTATCCTCGCGCCCTCGACGCCGAGCGCCTTGGCCGCAAGCTCCACCGTCGCGCTGGATACCGTGAACTCTATGACGCGGTCCTCCATGCCGAACTGTCTGAAGTACGCGCGCCCTCTCTCAATGGACATCTCTCTTTTGCCTCTCTTTCAAATTATTTGCAGAACCATTCCAGCAGGTCAAGCGTCCCGCTGCCCTGAGCCATCGCCAGAC
>URDK01000068.1 GCA_900546485.1 uncultured Eubacteriales bacterium | reverse complement strand
TTTGTCTGCGGTGTTATCCGGCCCGTGCTCGCCGTGCCGAAGGGCGGCGTGGACGACAAGGTGCTGCTCCATGAGCTGCTGCACCTGAAGTATTTCGACGCGGCGCAGGGCATCTTATGGTGCCTCATCCGCGCGCTGCACTGGTGCAATCCCTTTATGCACTACGTCCTCGACCGCGTGGGCAACGACCTCGAGTCCCTCTGCGACCAGCGCGTGCTGGAGCGCCTCGAGGGCGAGGAGCGGCGCGAGTACGGCGGCATCCTGCTCGGCATGGCGAACGCCAAATACGCCCGCGCCCCGGGGACGAGCTCCATCTCGAACGGCGGCAGGAACATCTCCCGCCGCATCGCGGCCATCGTGCGCTTCAAGCTCTATCCGCGCGGCATGGCCCTGGCCTCTGTCTGCATAGCCGTCGTGCTCGCGACGCCGCTGCTGCTCGGCACGGCGAGCGCGGATACGGGGCACATGCACCCTGGCCCGCAGAGGGAGCTTGACCGCAGCCTTGCCGCCGCGCGCACCACCCGCTGCCGGACCCCCGCCGCAGCTCTGGACACCTATGCCAAGGGCCTCCTCTACGATAACGGCGTCTTCCTCGCCGCCTCCTCGCCTTTTGAAAAGCACGAGGAGCTCTATGCGGGCATGCGCGAGAGCGGCGCCGATGGCTGGGTGGCCTATCACTACGAGGCCATACCCGAGCAGTACTCCATTGACAGCGGCTCAGGCTATCTCATAAACAACATCGTCAGCACGGAGAACGCCTGTGAGGCGGAGCTGGTCTTCACCGTCAGCTACGTCGCGGACCAGGAAAACGGCGGCTGGCTCAAGGGAGAGAACGGCGACACTCTCACCGGACTCTACGTCGTCCCCGTGCGCGCCTATGAGGCCGAGGGCTGGGTCGTCGAGGAGACGGGCGAGCGGCTTTTCATCCCCATCACCGACTTCATGGTGAGTGACCCCGTGTCCCTTGCCCGCTGGGGGAACGATATCCTGCCCTGGCGCGACACCGTGAGCGTAGAGCGCGAGACAGGCACGGTGACGCTCCGGCGGAACCTCTACGCCGTGGCCTCGGACTCGAGTATTGGCCTCGCGGGCGTGCCGCAGGGCTATTCCGACAGCGTTTACAGGCCCAATGCCGAATTCAAGCCAGTCGCAGAGCTGTTTTGTGTGGAATATGCCTGCAACGAGGCCAACTTCCCTCAGAGCGGGGCGAAGCTGGAGATGCTCCCGCTCGGCTCCGCAGACGAGGCCTATGTCTTCGACGGCAGCCAGTATGAGAGCAGCGGGTGGCGCAGTGACAGCTGGGATGGGGAAGTATATACCATGTCCGAGGAATTCCGCTATGACACGCCGCTGCTGCCGGAGCCGGAGTTCAAAGCCGCCGCCGTGCGCATATCGCTCGACGGCGAGGTGGTGGACGAATTTGTCATGGAAGGGGGCGCGGAGAATGGAGGAGCGTAAGGGCCTTTACAGCTCTCTGGGCAAGATAGCCTGGGGCTACGCACTCATATACCTGCACTTCAATATAAACACCATAGACCTTCTGCCCGACTGGGCGGGCTGGCTGCTCATATACTCCGCCCTGCCCGGCATCGCCGGGGCGGGGGAGCCCTCGGCGATGCTGCTGCGCCCGCTCTGCGGCCTGCTTGCGGCCTGGGAGGGCCTTTGCTGGGTACTGACGGCGCTGGGAGAGCCCACAGAGCTCTGGGGCCTGTGGCTCATAGCCGCGGTGCTGACGCTCTACGTCCACTTTCAGCTCTTCACGAACCTTGCCTCCGCCGCAGAGCGCTTCGGCTGCCCGCAGCGACGCAGCCTGCTGGTGCTCAGGACGGTGAACGTCGTGTTCACAACACTGCTCTCCCTGCCCCTCCCGCTGGACGAGGGCGATACCTGGTTCATCTGGCCCTTCCTCGCCCTGACGCTGGCGATAATCGTCTGGACGATAGTGGTGATGAACACCTTCCAGGCCAGCCTGAGGGACGGCATGGGCGAGGAGCCTGCACAGTAAAAAAGAGACCCCCTCGGGGGCCTCTTTTTTTATTCTATTTCCACGCTCCAGTTCAGGCTCAGACCGTTTGTGTAGAGCGAGGGGTAGAGCTCCTCGGAGAGGAGTATCTCCTCCGGCGTGGCGACGGCGAGGTAGAGCAGCCCGTCGCGCGCATCGTCCGGGTTTGAGTCGTACCTGCTGACGGAGGTATAGTAGCCGATGTAGCGAAAATCCACGGAGATGAGGGAGGCGAGCCGTTCGCCGTCGAAGTCGAAGTACTCTTCATAGCTCCACCAGTTGTCGGCGTAGCCCGCGGTATCGCGCAGGTCATAGGCCGGACCGGCAACATATACGCCGTCCGAGTCCGGTACGAGTGAGTGCACGAGGCCGTGCTGCTTTACCAGCACCCAGTCCTCGCCGGTAACGAAACTCGCGCCGACATCTTCCTCGGAGCGGGGCAGCTCCAGGTCCTGCAATATCTCGCCTGTGCCCGAGAGCTGAACTATGCGGAGCGCCGCGTCTCCGCGCTCGAGCAGCAGTGCGCCGCCGACGCCCGGAGTCTCGACGATGTCATATACCTCAAAGCCCTCCAACGCAAGGCGGAAGCTCTCCGGGATGGGCACGTATATCTCAAGCTCCTCGTTAGGCTCGGTTTCCATGCTGTATGTCTGGCTGCTTTGCCAGATATATTCCCCTTCCTCGCCGCGGGAGTAGAGCTCCACGGTGATGATGAAGCAGCTGGTGTAATTATAGGTGCGCAGCTCATAGCTGGAGCCGCCGGTGACGTAGCAGTCGTACTCGCGGATACAGCCCTCCTCGTCCTTGGTGACCGTGGCGGTGACTAGGGTGTCCTCGGGCACGGGCAGCAGCGGACGAAGCTTCTCGCCTATCGCTTCGGAGCGCTCCTCGGTCTCCTGCCGGCCCCAGCGGTCGACGCTGATGGGCCAGTATTCGCAGAGGTCCCGGAGATACATGGTCTCCGTCTTGGTCTGGCCCGCCGCCGTCTCGTCGGCTATGGAGGCGCAGGGCAGAGGCAGCTCGGCCTTGTCCATGCCGTCCCCGCCGCTGCTGCTCCCGCTGCTGTTGAGACCGTCGAATATGTCGAAATTATAGGTGCCGTAGTCCGTTCCCGTCTCGCTGTCGAGCCTGCCCAGCTGGAAGGTGCTCTCCGAGACGCCGGAACCCGCGTCGTAGCCGAGGACAAAGTTCATTTTACCGTTGTTTGTGGTATTGTCCGAGCGCCAGCCGGAGACGCGGACGCCCTCCACGCCCTCGCGCGAGCCGGAGAGCAGCGTGGATTCAAAATGCGCGTCGTCGCCCGTGTCCGCGACGACTATGTTGACGGCGGCCATGAAGCCCGCGGCCAGCAGCGCCAGAACTATGAGCAGTATGCCCGCCCTTTTCATGCGCGCCCTCCTTTCACTCGTCGCCCGAAAGCTCGCTTATCGCCTTTCGGATGCGCTCGGCGCGGTATCCGTAGTTGCGCTTTACAAAGTCGATGAGCCCCTCGCCGGTCTCCTCGAGCTCGGACATCTGCACGTCGCCCACGAGCTGTCCCTTGTGGATGAGCAGCGCCCGGCCGATGAAGCCCTCGACCTCCTCGATGAGGTGGGTGGAGAGTATGACCGTCTCGTTCGGCTCCATGATGCCGAGCAGGACCTTGTAGAAGTCCTCGCGGTTGAACACGTCGTTGCCGGAGAAAGGCTCGTCCATGAGGATGTAGTCCGCGCCCTGCGAGAGTGCGAGCACGACCTCGAACTGGTTTTTCTGCCCCGTGGACAGCTTCGAAGGGGCGCCCTTGCGCGGCAGCTCGAAGAAGTCCATGAGCACGTCGAAGCGCTTGCGGTTGAAGCGCGGGAAGTGCTCGGCGTAGAAGTCCGCGTGCCCCTCGGGCGAGAGGGCGGGAAAGAAGGAGTGCTCGCTCGTCGCGAAAGAGAGACGGTCTATGTTTTTATGGCTTATGGGCTCGCCGTCGAGCGTTATCGTGCCCTCGTACTTGAGCAGGCCGAGGATGCACTTTATGAGCGTACTCTTGCCCGCGCCGTTTTCGCCGAAGAGGCCAACGATCTCGCCGGAGCCTATCGTGAGGCTGAGGTCCCGTACGGCCTGACGCTTGCCGTAGGACTTGCTGACGTTTTTGAGTTCTATCATGCGAGGATACCTCCTAAAACGAAGCTTAGAACGCTCTCCCCAGCTCCGGCGGGCAGCCAGGCGTCGGGAGTGATGTATAGATAGGCCGCGCCCGCGAGCAGGAGCAGTATCTGCGAGCCTACCAGGAGCACGAGAAAGCCCGACGCCGGAAGCAGCGCACAGCGGAGCGGATACTCCCAGCGGTTCGGAAGCCGCCGCATGGTGTAATAGCTCTTCGAGGCGCGGAAATAGTTGACGTTGCGGATGAGCATCACCAGCAGTCCTATGAACACCGGCAGAAAACACACGAGCGAGGGAATGCGCGCCACGTCCGGGAACATCCCCATGGGCTCGAATTTGTCGCGGCGTATCAGGGAGGATATGTTCACGAGCTGGCCTACATAGACGCAGGCGAAGATAAAGACAAAGATCGCGGCGCAGCTGAGCAGCCAGTTCCTGACGCGCTTTATCTCATAAGCCGAGTCGAAGCCCGGCGGCGCCGCCATGTCACGCAGACGCATCTGCCCCGCCTCCTTCCGTCATCCGGATATCGGTTCCCTCCGCACTTTCCGCGTTGTAGTCGGCGGCGGACACGGACTTGAACGATGAAACGAGTCCGCCGACTGTCAGCACGGGTACGACAAAGACAAGGATATTACGTATCCCCGTGCCATAGGCCCACTGGAACTGCGTGAGCACGATGGCTATGCCGAGGCAGACGCCCAGGGCGGAGGTCTTGCCCCTCCTGAGCCAGAAGGCCATGGCCGTGGTGCCGACGCCGCCGCCCAGGCAGGTCGCGGCAAAGGCCAGCCACTCTAGAGGCTCCGTCAGCGGGAGCACGGCGTGCAGCGGCGCCGTGGTGAAGGCCGCGAAAAACAGCGTCTGCCCGTCGTTATCGTAGGGCCCGGAGCGCGGGAGAAAGATGGCTGCAAAGGCAAGAAAGGCCGCGAGCGCTATGGCCATGTAGAGCGCGAAGCAGAGCGCGTGTACGCCGGACTGGATGAGCGAGGCCCGGCGCTCCGTGATGCGCAGCCGCCGCCAGGTGTAGTCCGGGTTCACGCCACGTTTGGGCGCGCCGGAGCGGGAGAGCAGGACATAGAGCGCCGCCAGCCCCGCGGCGAACACGTAGGAGGCGTATCTGCCCCCGGTCACGACGTAGTTCTCGGCCTCCGCGCTGAAGTAGCTGCCCGAGAGCAGGTCGGTGAGATTCAGCGCCCCGGCGGGCAGTGCCCAGAGCAGAACGAATATCACCGCCGCCGTCCAGAGTGAGACGGCAAGCGTCTTGTACACCGCGCCGCGCGCGGCAAGTTCGAATACGGATAAGTGCCTTTTCATTCCCCAGCCTCCTCATATGCGAGCTTTACAAGCTCCAACGCCTCCTCAAGCGGCACGCCCATGCGCCGGAAGGCCGACGCCGCGGCCAGCGCGTCCGAGCGGATGAGCTCCGCGCGCACCCTCTCCCGCAGCTCGGGCGTGACGCACACGCAGCTCTTGGCCCCCGCGTGGGAGTTCAGCAGCCCCTCCTCCTCGAGCATCCGGCAGGCCTTCTGCACGGTGTTCGGGTTCACGCCCAGCGTGGCCGAGAGCACCCGGCGCGAGGGCAGCTCGTCCCCGTCCGCCACCGCGCCGGAGACTATGCCCTGCTTTAGATACTTTATTATCTGCAAATAGATGGGCACCCCGTCCTCGGAGCGGAAGCCCTCGAAGGATATCACGCGCTCACCTCCCGCAAAAGTGTGTTAGTCGAGTAATACAGTTTTCTTGACTGTATTATAGCCATAATACAGTTTGCTGTCAACAGGCAAAAAAAGAGCGCCCCAGAATGGGGCGCTCACGCGCACTTTAAGGTTATAGAGACGAGCTCGGGCGTGTTGAGGAAGCGGGGGAGCGGCACGGAGTTGCCCAGGCCGCGGGAGATGTAGAGCTTGTAGGACCCCGTCTCAAAGAGCCCGGCGTCGTACTCGGGAAAGAGGGCAAAATTCGTGCCCGCCACGCCGCCGAGGAAGGGGAGGCGGACTATGCCGCCGTGGGTGTGTCCGCAGAGGATGAGGTCCACGTCCAGCTCCGGGTAGCGCTCCGCCCAGTAGGCGCGGTGCGCCAGCAGCAGCGTGAAGGCGCCGGGGGCCTCGCTGCGCAGCCGGGCGACGAACTCGTCCGGCGTTTCCATATCCGCCGGGCCGTTCGGGTCGTCCACGCCGCCGAGGACGAGCACGTCCCCGCCGCGCTCAAGGTAGACAAAGTCGTTCCTGAGACAGACCACGCCGGCGGCGGTGAGCGTCTCAAAGAGTTCCGACGACGCGCCGGAGGCCCAGTCGTGGTTGCCGCTTACGAAATACACGGGCGCGAGCTTTATGAGCTCCGCCACAAGCGCCCCCAGCGCCGGGAGCTCCCGCCCGGCCTTGCCCTCGTCCAGGAAGTCGCCCGTGAGGGCGATGATATCCGGCTCCTCCTTTGCCACGGCCTCTATGAGCCGGGCGTTGTCCTGCCCGAACTCCGAGCCGTGCAGGTCGCTGAGCTGGACTATTTTGAAGCCGTCGAAGCCCCGGGGCAGGTTTTCAAACTCCAGAGAGAGGCGCGTGACGGAAAGGCCGTACTTCGAGAGCAGGAGCAGCGCGGCCGCGATGGCGACTAGCACGAGCAGGATGGGGACGACGATACGCCTGCGCTTTGTCATTGTGCCTCCTGGTCGCGGATGTAGATGGGCTTCACGTTGGGGTCCGAGGTCTCGCGGACCTGGACCTCAAAGCGCGGCAGGTTCTTGAGCATGGTCGAGAGCTTGCCGAAGCCGTAGGTGCGCGGGTCGAAGTCGGGCTGTTTCTTTATAATGAGGTTGCCGAGGTTCGAGAGGTCGATGTAACCGTCGTCGTCCGCGAGGTCGGCGACGGAGTCGGCGATGAGGTTGATGATGTCGTCCGGGACGGGCGGCTTCTTCTCCTCGGGGGCGGACTTTTTGGCCGTGGTCTTGGCCGGGGCCTTGTCTGTTTTCTCCGCGGTCTTGGCCGTCTTAGCGGCGGTCTTTTTGGCCGCAGGCTTTGCGGCGGCCTTGGCGGTCTTCTTGTACTTGTCGCGGATGACCTCCACGCGTATGAACTTGTCGCAGGCCTGGACAAAGGCCTTGGGCGTCTTTTCCTCGCCTATGCCGATGACGTACATCCCGCTCTCGCGCAGGCGTATGGCCAGGGGCGTGAAGTCGGAGTCCGAGGAGACGAGGACGTAGCCGTCAGTCTTGCCGGTGTAGAGTATGTCCATTGCATCTATTATCATCGCGGAGTCCGTGGCGTTCTTGCCCGTCGTATATGCAAACTGCTGCTTGGGCGTCACGGCGTTTTCGAGCAGGGAGTTCTTCCAGCTCGTCAGGCCCTGGGAGGCCCAGTCGCCGTATATGCGCTTTATCATGGGCGTGCCGTATATGGCTATCTCCTCCATGATGCTCTTGAGGCAGTCGCGCGGCGCGTTGTCACCGTCTATGAGGACGGCGAGACGCATGTTTTCCATTGTCATTTGATCACGTCTTTCAAAAAATTGCGTGCCGGTGCGCTGATACAGGGGTATTTTACCACGCCGGGCCGGATTTCACAAGTCCGGGGCCTCCGGCGTGTAAAATCCGCATAAAATCCGGGGCGGAAGTGGTCGAAACTTGTCGCTTTGGATGAAAATCAATTTCATCGGGCAAAATCCGTTGAGTTTTGCAGGAAAAGCCTATATCATAATACTATCTTCTTACGGGAGGTGGCGCGGCGATGGTTCGGCTTTCGTTTGGCTCGGCCGGGGCCCAGTGCGCCCTTTTGTTCCCCGTCTGGGGGTACCTTCTCGGGAAGAAGAGCATAAATTCGTAAAAGACAAGGCCATGACTGTATGCCGTGGCCTTGTTACATTTTTATTTATCACTTGGAGGCGAGGGCATGGATAGGAAAAAGGCTGCCGTCATAATGGGCAGCGACAGCGACTGGCCGGTCGTTGAGAAGGCGGTGCGCCAGCTGGAGGCCCTGGAGATAGGGACCGAGGTACACGTCATGTCGGCCCACCGCACGCCCGAGGCGGCGCGCAGTTTTGCGCTCTCGGCGCGGGCTAACGGCTTCGGCGTCATCATCGCGGCCGCGGGCAAGGCGGCGCATCTTGCGGGGGCCCTCGCTGCGGCGAGCACCCTGCCGGTCATCGGCATCCCCGTCAAGAGCTCCACACTCGACGGACTGGACGCGCTGCTCTCCACCGTGCAGATGCCCTCCGGCATCCCGGTGGCCACCGTCGCCATAGACGGGGCGCAGAATGCCGCCCTCCTCGCCGCCCAGATGCTTGCCATATACGACGACGAACTGGCCGAGCGCCTCGACGCCATGCGCCGGGACATGGAGGCCGCCACGCTTGAAAAGGACCGCGCCCTGCGCGAACAGCTTGAAAAGGAGAGGAACTGACATGGAAAAGCGCGAACAGCTCTACGAGGGTAAGGCCAAGAAGGTCTTTGCCACCGACGATGCGAACCTCTGCATAGTTGACTATAAGGATGACGCCACGGCCTTCAACGGCGAAAAGCGCGGCACCATCATGGGCAAGGGCGTGATCAACAACCGCCTCACCAACAGCTTTATGCGCATGCTCGAGAAGAACGGCATCCCCACCCACTTCGTCGAGGAGCTCTCCGAGCGCGAGACCCTGGTAAAGAAGGTCTCCATCGTGCCGCTCGAGGTCATCATCCGCAACATCTCCGCCGGCAGCTTCGCGAAGCGCTACGGCGTCGAGGAGGGCATCGTCTTTGACGCGCCGACCATAGAGTTCTCCTACAAGAACGACGAGCTGGGCGACCCGCTCATAAACTCCTACCACGCCCTGGCCCTCAAGCTCGCCACGGCGGAGGAGATAGAGACCATCAAGAGCTACGCCTTCCGCATAAACGAGCTGCTCAAGGCGCTGCTGCTCGAGCACGGCATCGAGCTTGTGGACTTCAAGCTCGAGTTCGGCCGTCTGCCCGACGGGACCATCGTCCTCGCCGACGAGATAAGCCCCGACACCTGCCGCTTCTGGGATGTCGAGACCCACGAGAAGCTCGACAAGGACCGCTTCCGCCGCGACCTCGGCGGCGTCGAGGATGCGTATCAGGAAGTCATGCGCAGACTCATAGGGGAATAAGACTTTTTCGACCGGGAGAGAACAATGGGAGCAGACATTTTCGGCAAGCTGCACGAGGAGTGCGGCGTATTCGGCATCTACATGCGTGACGAGGGCGCGGACGTCGTCAATATAACGCACCACGCGCTCTACGCGCTTCAGCACCGCGGCCAGGAGAGCTGCGGCATCGCGGTAAACGACGACGGGGTCATCACCGGCCACATGGACACGGGGCTTCTCAGCGAGGTGTTCACCGAGGACATCCTCCGCAAGCTGCCCCGCGGCCGCATGGCCATCGGCCACTGCCGCTACGGCACCACCGGCGGCCAGAGCCGCGAGAACGCCCAGCCGCTGGTCATCCGGCACATCAAAGGCGGCATGGCCCTTGCCCACAACGGCAACCTCACCAACGCCGCGGAGCTGCGCGAGAGCTTTGAGCTCGACGGTGCCATCTTCCGCACCACCTCGGATTCCGAGGTCATAGCCTACGCCATAACGCGCGAGCGCCTCGGCGCAAAGAGCATCGAGGAGGCCGTGTCCCGCGCGATGGACAAGGTCAAGGGCGCCTATTCCCTCGCCGTCATGAGCCCGCGCAAGCTCATAGCCGTGCGCGACCCCATCGGCTTCCGCCCGCTCTGCATAGGCGAGATAGAGGGCGGCTGGGTCATCGCCAGCGAGAGCTGCGCCCTCGACGCCATCGGCGCCAAGTTCCTGCGCGACGTGGAGCCGGGCGAGATAGTCACCATCTCCGACAAGGGCCTTGAGAGCGACCGCAGCCACTGCGGCCACGCGACGGGCGAGTGCGTCTTTGAGTTCATCTACTTCGCACGCCCCGACTCCGTCATCGACGGCAGCTGCGTCCACACGGCGCGCCAGCGCGCGGGCGCCTTCCTCGCGCTTGAGCACCCGGTGCAGGCCGACGTGGTCATCGGCGTGCCGGACTCCGGCCTCGACGCCGCACTCGGCTACGCGAAGCAGAGCGGCATACCCTACGGCGTGGGCTTTGTCAAGAGCAAGTACATCGGCCGCACCTTCATCCAGCCCGGCCAGGCCCGGCGCGAGGACGCGGTGAGGATAAAGCTCAACACCATCGCCTCCACCGTCCGCGGCAAGCGCGTCATACTCGTGGACGACAGTATCGTGCGCGGCACGACCATCGCCCGCATCGTCGGCCTCCTGCGCGAGGCCGGGGCTACCGAGGTCCACGCGAGGCTCTCCGCGCCCCCCTTCCTCTATCCCTGCTACTTCGGCACGGACATAGATTCCTCCGACAACCTCATCGCCTACAACCACAGCCTCGAGGAGATACGCGAGATAATCGGCGTGGACAGCCTCGGCTATCTCAACGTGGACTACCTCGACAAGCTGGCCGACAACAGCACCATAGGCTTCTGCAAGGGCTGCTTCACCGGCGAGTACCCCTGCGACCCGCCCTGCCGGGCTCAGAAATCCAAGTTCGAGCAGAAAATAAGCCGCAGGGAGGACGACGAATGAAAAGCGAGAGCGCAAGCTACAAGGCCGCGGGCGTGGACATCACCGCAGGCTACAAGGCCGTGGAGCTGATGAAAAAGCACGTAGAGCGCACCGTGATGCCAGGCGTCATAGGCGGGCTCGGCGGCTTCGGCGGGCTGTTCCAGCCCGAGCTCGCGGGCATGAAGGCCCCCGTGCTCGTCTCCGGCACGGACGGCGTGGGCACCAAGCTCAAGATAGCCTTCCTCATGGACAAGCACGACACCGTGGGCATAGACTGCGTCGCCATGTGCGTCAATGACGTCGTCTGCTCCGGCGCCGCGCCGCTCTTCTTCCTCGACTACATCGCCTGCGGCAAGAATGTGCCGGAGCGCATAGCCGACATCGTCGCAGGCGTGGCCGAGGGCTGCGTCCAGGCTGGGGCCGCCCTCATCGGCGGCGAGACCGCCGAGATGCCGGGCTTCTACCCCGAGGACGAATATGACCTCGCAGGCTTCACCGTCGGCCTCGTCGACAGGGAGAAGATACTCGACAGCTCCACCATGCGCGAGGGCGATGCGCTCATAGCCCTGCCCTCCTCGGGCGTGCACTCCAACGGCTTCTCCCTCGTACGCCGCGTGTTCGACGTGGAGAGCGGTTCGCTCGAGCGCTATGAGCCGGAGCTCGGCCGCACCCTCGGCGAGGCGCTGCTCGAGCCCACCAGAATATATGTAAAGCCCGTCCTTGATATGCTGCGTGCCGCGCGCGTCTCGGCCGTCAGCCACATCACCGGCGGCGGTTTCTACGAGAACATCCCCCGCGCCCTTGCCCCCGGCTTCACTGCGCGGATAGAGAAGGCGAAGATACAGACCCCGCCCCTCTTCGAGCTCATCGCCCGCACCGGGAATATTCCGGAGCGCGACATGTTCAACACCTTCAACATGGGCGTCGGCATGCTGGCCGTCGTGGCCGCCGAGGACGCCGACGCGGCCGTCGCGGCGCTGCGCGCAAGCGGCGTCGAGGCCTACATCTGCGGTGAGGCCGTGCGCGGGGAAGGCGGCGTGGAGCTATGGTAAAGACGGCGGTGCTCGTCTCAGGCGGGGGCACCAACCTCCAGGCGCTCATAGACGCCTCGGCGCGCGGCGAGATGCCGGACGTGGAGCTCGCCCTCGTCGTCTCGAACAACCCCGGGGCCTATGCGCTCGAGCGTGCCAAAGCCGCCGGAATACGCGCGGAATACCTCGAAAAGACAGCCTTTGAGGACCGGCTGGACGCCCTGCTGGACGAGGAGGGCGCAGAGCTCATCATCCTCGCGGGCTTTCTGCGCATCCTGTCGGCGGAGTTCACCCGGCGTTGGGCCGGGCGCATCATAAACATCCACCCGAGCCTCATCCCCTCCTTCTGCGGCCCCGGCTACTACGGGCTGCACGTCCACGAGGCGGCCCTCGCGCGCGGCGTGAAGGTCACGGGCGCGACGGTGCATTTCGTCAACGAGATCCCCGACGGGGGAGAGATAATAGCCCAGCGCGCGGTGGACGTGCTGCCCGGCGACACGCCGGAGGTATTGCAGCGCCGCGTCATGGAGCAGGCGGAGTGGAAGCTGCTGCCTGAGGCCGCCCAGCGCGTGGCCTCCTCACTTGAAAGGAGCGGAAAACAGTGACGGACCTCTTTGAATACCTCCTCGCGCGGCCCTATCCCGGCCGCGGCATAATGCTCGGCGCCACGCCCTCCGGCAAGGCCGCCGCGGCGTACTTCATCATGGGCCGGAGCGAAAACAGCCGCAACCGCGTCTTTGAAAAGACCGAAGACGGCATCCGCACCCGCGCCCACGACGAGAGCAAGATGACCGACCCGAGCCTCATAATATATCACCCCGTCCGCCGCGTCGGGCGCGGCCTCGTTGTCACGAACGGCGACCAGACCGACACGCTGCGTGACTATATCCTTGCGGGCAGGACCTTCGCCGAGGCCCTGCGCACGCGCGAGTTTGAGCCGGACGGACCCAACTGGACGCCGCGCATCTCGGGCTTGCTGAGCCCCGACGGGAGCTATAAGCTCTCGATACTCAAGGCGGGCTCCCCCGAGGGCAAGCCCTGCCTGCGCTTTTTCTATGAGTACGAGGCCGCCCAGCCGGGCGCCGGCCACTTCATCAGCACCTACGAGGGCTTCGGCTCGCCCCTGCCCAGCTTCTCCGGCGAGCCCGTGGCCGTCGCGGTGCCCGAGCTTGACGCAATGGAGCTGGCGGAGCGTATCCGGAGCGCGCTCAACGCCGACAACCGCGTCTCGCTCTACACCTGCGTGGACGGCGTTGAGGCCATCATAAACAAGTACGAGGAGGAAGCGTAAATGCAGGAGATAGAGCTCAAATACGGCTGCAACCCCAACCAGAAGCCCGCCAGGATATTCATGTCCGACGGCGGCGACCTGCCCGTCGAGGTGCTTAACGGCCGCCCGGGATATATCAACTTCATGGACGCGCTCAACTCCTGGCAGCTGGTGCGCGCCCTTCGCCGCGCCACCGGCAGGCCCGCAGCGGCGAGCTTCAAGCACGTCTCGCCCGCGGGCGCGGCTCTTGCCTCCCCGCTCACCGACGAGGACCGCCGCGCCTTCTTCGCCGAGGGCGAGCTCTCGCCGATCGCGACCGCATACGCCCGCGCCCGCGGCGCGGACCGCCTCTGCTCCTACGGCGACTGGGCGGCGCTCTCCGACGTCTGCGACGAGACGGCAGCCCGCCTGCTCCTGCCCGAGGTCTCCGACGGCATCATCGCCCCCGGCTATACGCCCGAGGCGCTGGAGGTCCTCCGCCAGAAGCGCAAGGGGGGCTACAACGTTGTGAAGATAGACCCCGACTATGAGCCCAAGCCCATAGAGCAGCGCGACATCTTCGGCATCCGCTTTGAGCAGGGCTACAACTCCCTGCCCATCACCCGCGAGTGCCTCGGCAACATCGTGACGGCGAACAAGAGCCTCACGGACAGCGCTGTGGATGACCTGCTCCTTGCGCTCATCACGCTCAAGTACACGCAGTCGAACTCCGTCTGCTACGTCAAGAACGGCCAGACCGTCGGCGTCGGCGCGGGCCAGCAGAGCCGCATCCACTGCACCCGCCTTGCCGGAGACAAGGCCGACCTCTGGCAGCTGCGCCGCCACCCGAAGGTGCTCGAGCTCAGTTTTGAGCCCTCGCTCAAGCGCGCCGAGCGTGACAATGAGATCGATCGCTTCATCCGCGAGGAGCTCTCCGCCGGGGAAAAGCGCGAGTGGCTCTCCAAGGTCACTGACCTCGCCCTCGGCTCCGACGCCTTCTTCCCCTTCGGCGACAATATCGACCGGGCGTACAAAAGCGGCGTGAAGTACGTGGCACAGCCCGGCGGCTCCGTGCGCGACGACCAGGTGATCGAGACCTGCAACCAGTACGGCATGGTTATGGCCTTCACGGGGATCCGGCTGTTCCACCATTGACCGGCTGGGTTTTATCAGAAGAATTACGCATTGTTTCAGGGAAAGCGGTTTTGCTCCGCTTTCCCTGTTTTTGTGTGAAACGCGCGGGGGTGCGGAGCGTGCTCAGCTATTTTCAGGGGTGGTGATCCCTCCTGTTTCCCACAAAATGCTTCCCACAAACGCAAAAGACAGTTGAAACCGCCGCCGGGCCGCGCTATACTAGAGCATGTCTGTAATTTTATTCCACCGTCTGCGCGCCTCCATGATCGGAGCCAAACCTTCCACAGGGCAAAATAGCCACACGGCGGAACCTTTTTGAGATACAGAGACATAAGATACCTGGCGCGAGCTCTCCGGGCTTCGCATGAAAATATGAACTTTGCGGGGGAAGTATATGGTAACGGACTTGACGACGGAACATCCGGATAAAATACTGTGGCGTTTTCTGCTGCCCATGATGGTCAGCGTGATCTTTCAACAGCTCTACAATCTGGCGGACAGCATGATTGCGGGGAAGTTTGCAGGGGAGGCGGCGCTGGCGGCGGTGGGGGCCAGCTACCCGGTGACGGTGATTTTCATGGCCTTTGCGGTGGGCAGCAACCTGGGAACCTCGGTGATCGTGTCCCGGCTGTTCGGCGCCAAGGATTACGGGCGGATGCGCACTGCGGTGACCACGGCCTTTATCGCTTGTGTGGGGATGAGTCTGCTTTTAACCGCCTACGGCCTGGCCTTCTGCACGCCTATGATGCGCTGGATTCATACGCCGGAGGACATTCTGGCGGACGGAGCGCTGTACCTGCGCATCTATGTGATGGGCCTCACGTTCCTGCTGTTTTACAACGTCTGTACCGGTATCTTTACGGCCCTTGGGGACTCCAAAACGCCCCTGTATTTTTTGATCGGTTCCTCCATTGGGAATATCGTTCTGGACTGCCTGTTCGTGGCGGTGTTTCATATGGGCGTGGCGGGCGTAGCCTGGGCCACCTTCATCGCCCAGGGGATTTCTGCGGTTCTGGCCCTGTCCACCCTGACCGTGCGCCTGCGCAGGTTTCACCAGGGCTCCAGGCCCGGACTCTTCGACGCCTCCCTTCTGTGGCGGATCGCGGCCATCGCAGTGCCCAGCATCATGCAGCAGAGCGTTCTCAGCGTGGGCAACCTGTTTGTGCAGGAGATTGTCAACCGCTACGGGTCTGCGGTGATCGCCGGTTACTCTGGGGCCGTCAAGCTGAACACCTTTGCCATCAACTGTTTCATGGCCCTGGGGGGCTGCCTGTCCAGTTATACGGCCCAGAATCT
>URDK01000067.1 GCA_900546485.1 uncultured Eubacteriales bacterium | reverse complement strand
ACAACATCTGCGCCACAACCACGACCGGCAAACTCGTCAGCGAGGCCACCGGTCTGCCCATAACCCTGTACCTGCACGACAAGCAGGGCGCCCAGCAGATAGGCGCGAGGATAGCTTATAACGAGATAGACCTCGTGCTCTGCTTCTGCGACCCGGCGAACCCGGAGGGCTTTGACAGCGTCAACAAGCTCTCCCGGCTCTGCGACCAGCATCTTATACCCATGGCGACCAATGCCGCCACGGCCGAGGTGCTCATCCAGGGCCTGCGCCGCGGCGATCTCGACTGGCGAGATATCGTCAATCCGAAGAAAAAATAAACTACGCGCCGAAGGGCGGCGGGTATCGGCCCGTCGCCCTTGCGCTGTGTGTTCTGGAGGTTTTAGAAATGGAAAAGGTGACGCCGAGGACGCTCTCGGGCTTTATGGAGCTGCTCCCCGCCGACCAGCTGAAGATGGAGCGCCTGCTCGGCACGCTCAGGGAGGTCTACTCCCTCTACGGCTTCACGCCGCTGGACACCCCGGCCATAGAATCCGCCGAGGTGCTGCTCGCCAAGGGCGGCGGCGAGACGGAAAAGCAGATCTACCGCTTCATGAAGGGCGACAGCGACATCGCTTTGCGCTTTGACCTCACGGTCCCGCTCGCCAAATACGTCGCGGCGAACTACGCCAAGCTGTCCTTCCCCTTCCGGCGCTTCCAGATAGGCAAGGTCTGGCGCGGCGAGAGGGCGCAGCGCGGCCGCTTCCGCGAGTTCTACCAGGCCGACATAGACGTTATCGGCGACGGCAAGCTCGACATCATGAACGAGGCCGAGATCCCCTCCATCATCTGCCGCGCCTTCACGGAGCTCGGGCTCGAGGACTTCACCATCCGCATAAACAACCGCAAGGTCCTCGGCGGCTTCTTCGCCATGCACGGCATGAGCGCCCCGGCCGAGATACTCCGCACCATAGACAAGCTCGAGAAGATAGGCCCCGAGAAGGTCCGCGAGATACTCATGTCGGACTGCGGCCTCGACGAGGACCAGGCCGCCGCGGTGCTCTCTTTCACCGGCTTTTCCGGCACGACGGCGGAAAAGCTCGCCTTCCTCGAGGGCATGCGCGGCAAAAACGAGCTCTTCGACACCGGCGTTGACGAGCTGCGCACCGTAGCGGAGGCCCTGCCCGGCCTCGGCGTACCCGAAGAGCGTTTTGCCATCGACCTCACCATCGCGCGCGGGCTCGACTACTACACCGGCACGGTTTACGAGACGATGATAAACTCCCACCCGGAGATAGGCTCCGTCTGCTCCGGCGGCAGGTACGATAACCTCGCCGAGTACTATACGGACCGCGCCCTCCCCGGCGTCGGCATCTCCATCGGCGTGACGCGACTCTTCTACGTCCTTTCGGAGCAGGGGCTCCTTAATCCGGAGCTCACGGCGGCCCCGGCGGACGCCATCGTCCTGCCCATGACGGAGGAGCTCGGCTTCGCCGCCGCCGCGGCCACAAAGCTGCGCGAAGCGGGCATACGCACCCAGCTCTACACCGAGGACAAGAAGTTCAAGCAGAAACTCTCCTACGCCTCCAAGCTCGGCATACCCTATGCCGTCATCATAGGCGAGGACGAAGTCAAAAACGGCCTCGTGGCGCTCAAGGACATGCGCCGCGGCGAGCAGGTCAGCTGCACGCCGGACGAGGCGGCGGAGCGGATACTCTCCGGTCTCGGCGAGAGCGCCGGGATACGGCTTATAAAGGAAAAGTAAGGGGTAAGCAGAAATGATGCAGTCAAGAACACACAACTGCGGCGAGCTCCGCATTGCAGACGCGGGCAAAAGCGTAAAGATCGTCGGCTGGATGGAGAACATCCGTGAGGTCTCCTCGGCGCTGGCCTTCATCGTCGTGCGCGACTTCTACGGCACGACCCAGGTCGTTGCGGAGACGGAGGACATGGTGAAGGCCTTCAAGGCCGTGACGCGCGAGAGCACGATAAGCGTCGAGGGCACGGTGCGCGAGCGCGCGAGCAAGAACCCGAACATGCCGACCGGCGACATCGAGGTCGTCCCGGAGAAGGTGGAGGTGCTCGGCCGCTGCCGGTATAACGAGCTGCCCTTCCAGATAAACCGCTCCCGCGAGGCGGACGAGGCCACGAGGCTCCGCTACCGCTACCTCGATTTGCGCAACCCCGAGGTCAAGGCGAACATAATCCTCCGCTCCAAGGTCATCTCCGCGCTCCGCCGCGCCATGGAGGAGCAGGGCTTCATGGAGATAACCACGCCCATCCTCACCGTGTCGAGCCCCGAGGGCGCGCGCGATTACCTCGTTCCGGCGAGGAACCACCCCGGCAAGTTCTATGCCCTGCCCCAGGCGCCGCAGCAGTTCAAGCAGCTGCTCATGGCCTCGGGCTTTGACCGCTATTTCCAGATAGCCCCCTGCTTCCGCGACGAGGACGCGAGGGCGGACCGCTCCCCCGGCGAGTTCTATCAGCTCGACATGGAGATGGCCTTCGCCAGCCAGGAGGACGTTTTCGAGGTGCTCGAGGCCGTATTGCCTCCCATCTTCGCGGAGTACGGCAAGTATTCCCGCGCCAGCGCGGCGCCCTTCAAGCGCATCCCCTACGCCGAGGCGCTTGAGAAATACGGCACCGACAAGCCGGACCTGCGCATCGACCTCACCGCGCAGGACGCCACGGAACTGCTCGGCAGCTGCGGCTTCGGCCCCTTTGAGGGCCAGGTCGTCAAGGCCGTCGCCGTCTCCGGCTATACCGGCAGCCGCAAGCAGATAGACAAGCTCTGCGCCGACGCCGAGGTCCAGTCCGGCAGCAAGGCCTACTGGTTCCGCGTGGACGAGAAGGGCGAGATCGTCGGCGGCATAGCCAAGTTCGTGCAGCCCATCGCCGACGCGGTGAAGTCCGGCCTCGGCCTCGAGCCGGGGACGCTGGTGCTGCTCGCCGCCGGCAATAAGGGCGCGGCTCAGAAGAGCGCGGGCGTGCTCATAAAGCTCGCGGGCGCCGAGTGCCCGGGCCACATGGACGCCGAGAAGTACGAGTTCTGCTGGATAGTCGACTTCCCGATGTACGAGATAGGCGAGGAGAGCGGCGAGCTCGAGTTCTGCCACAACCCCTTCTCGATGCCGAAGGGCGGCCTCGCCACGCTGCTCGCCGCCGAGCGCGGGGAGATAGACCCGCTCACCATCACCGCCGACCAGTACGACCTCGTGTGCAACGGCGTGGAGCTCTCCTCCGGCGCTGTGCGTAACCACGAGCCGGACATCATGATAAAGGCCTTCGAGATGGTCAATCTCGGCGAGGAGGACGTGAAGGCCAAGTTCCCCGCGATGTACAACGCCTTCTGCTACGGCGCGCCCCCGCACGCGGGCATCGCCCCGGGCGTGGACCGCATGGTCATGCTCCTCGCGGGAGAGGACTCCATCCGCGAGATAATCCCCTTCCCGATGAACAAGAGCGCCCAGGACCTCATGATGGGCGCCCCCGGCGAAGTCACCCAGAAACAGCTCGACGAGCTGCACATCGCCATCGTCAAGGAAGAGCCCAAAGAATAAGCCCGGAGGCAGAGCCTCTGGCCGCTCGCCGCAGCGAGCGCAATACCCCAATCGCAAAGCAGCGCAGGAGGGGATCCGGGGGAACCCTCGCCAGGGGTTCCCCCGTTTATTTTACTCAAGGAGGCAGCACATGAGAAACAGCTTTTTTGAAAAGTACATAGCCGGTGAGCCGAGCCTCGGCACCTTCACGCATCTTCTCAGCGCGCCCGCCGTTGAGGCGCTCGCCCGCGCGGGACTTGACTACGTCGTTATCGACATGGAGCACAGCCCCATCGGTGCGGAGCATGCGGCGGAGCTGGTAGGCGTGGCCTCCGGGGCGGGGCTCGCGCCCTTCGTCCGTGTGGACGAGATGAGCCGCAGCCCCATCCTCAAGATGCTCGACGTAGGCGCCGCGGGCCTCATCGTGCCTCAGCTCGAGACGGTGGAGCAGGCGCGTCAGCTTGTGGGCTGGGCCAAGTTTGCACCAGTGGGCAGCCGCGGCTACTGCCCGAGCCGTGACGGCGGCTGGGGCCTTGACGACAACTACTCCGACGGCATGTCCGGCTACATGGACTGGGCCAACCGCAACACCCTCCTCATCCCCCAGTGCGAAACCGCCGGCTGCCTCGAGCACATCGAGGAGATAGTCGCCATCGAGGGCGTGGACGGCATCTTCATAGGGCCCTTCGACCTCTCGATTGCGCTCGGCATCCCCGGCAAGTTCGACGACCCACGCCACATCGCCGCCGTGGAGCGCATCCGCCTCGCCTGCGAGAGGGCCAGCAAGCCCTGCATCATGTTCTGCGGCAGCGCGGAGGCCGCTGCGGGCTACTTTGCCCAGGGCTTCCCCAGCGTGACCGTGAGCCTCGACATCAGTATGCTTATAGACGCCGCGAAGGCTATGTCCGACACGGCCTTCGGCAAATAAGAAGCAGGGAGGTGGGCAGATGGTATCGCGCATACGCTCGCTCGGCATAAAGGGCATAGGCGGCTACGAGGTATCCGTCGAGTGCTCGCCCGCCCAGGGCCTGCCGGAGTTCCAGATAGTCGGTCTGCCGGACACCGCCGTCCGGGAGGCCCGGGACCGCGTGCGGGCCGCTATAAAGAATTCGGGGCTAAAGTTCCCTGTCTCGCGCCTTACCGTGAACCTCGCCCCCGCGGACACGCGGAAAAACGGCACGGTGTACGACCTGCCCGTGCTGCTCGGCATCCTCGCCGCGACGGGCGAGATAAAGGAGCCGCCGGACGACTGCGCCTTCTTCGGCGAGCTCTCGCTGGCCGGGGAGCTACGGCCAGTGCGCGGCGCTCTGCCCATGGCATTTGCGGCCCAGCGCGCGGGGATAAAGCGCCTCTTTGTCCCGGCGGACAACGCGCCGGAGGCGGCCTTCGCCTCCGAGCTCGAGGTCTACGGCGTGGGCAGCGTTACGGAGCTCCTCGAGTACTTCCGCGGTACGCGGGAGCTGGAGCCCGCCCCGCCGCCGCGTGTGAAGCACGCGGAGCGCCGCCTGCCGGACTTCGCCGAGGTCAAGGGCCAGGCGAACGTCAAGCGCGCGCTTGAGGTCGCCGCCGCGGGCGGGCACAACATCCTCATGGTGGGTCCTCCCGGAGCGGGCAAGAGCATGCTCGCAAAGCGCATGGTCTCCATCCTCCCGGACATGAGCCGCGAGGAGATGATAGAGACGACGGAGATACACTCCGTCTGCGGCCTCACGAGCCGGAGCGAGCCCATCGTGGACACCCGGCCCTTCCGCGCGCCGCACCACACCACCTCGGCGGCCGCGCTCTCGGGCGGGGCGCTGCTCCAGCCCGGGGAGATGAGCCTCGCGCACAACGGCGTGCTGTTCCTCGACGAGCTCCCGGAGTTCCACCGCGACGTCCGCGAGGCGCTGCGCCAGCCCATAGAGGACGGCGTCGTCACCGTCTCGCGTGCGGCGGGCACCGTGACGTATCCGAGCCGCTTCATGCTCGTGTGCGCCATGAACCCCTGCAAATGCGGCTGGTACGGCCATCCCACGCGGCGCTGTACCTGCTCGGAGACGGAGATACGGCGCTATCACGCGCGCGTGTCGGGGCCGCTGCTCGACAGGATAGACATCATGGTCGAGGTCCCGGCGCTCGACTACGCTGAGCTCTCCGGCAAGGCGGAGGGCGAGCCCTCGAGCGAGATAAAAAAGCGCGTGGACGCGGCCCGCGCCCGCCAGCGCTCCCGCCTCGCCGGCACGGGAGCCGACTGCAACGCCCACATGGGCCCGCGCGAGCTCGAAGCCGGCTGCGCCCTCAGCGCCGAGTGCTCCCGCCTCATGGAAAACGCCTACAACGCCATGGGCCTCACCGCGCGCAGCTACGACCGCATATTGCGCGTCGCGCGCACCATAGCAGACCTCGCCGCTTCGGACGATATCCAGCCCGCCCACCTCGCCGAGGCCATCCAGTACCGCACCTGGGACTTCCGCGACGGCGAGTGAGAGCTTGACAATGCCCCGCAGCGGACGATATACTTGTGTAAATGGTAAAAAGCGGGTGCCCGCTTTTGCGCTCCCTGTGGGAGCACAATGAAAACTGGAGGCGATGAGAATGAAAAAACTGCTCGGTCTGGCGCTCGTCACGGCCCTCTGCGCCGTGCTGCTCTGCACCGGCGCGATGGCGGATGAGGTCGGGGACTTCACCGTTACCGGCGGCACCGAAGGCACGGACTACAGCTATGCAGACGACGTGCTGACGATATTGTCGTCTAAATCACTCATTATAAGCAACAAGGACGCCAACACGCCGACCACTGACCGCATAGTCATAGGCAGTGATGTGACGGCCAACCTCACGTTCGCGGGCGTGAACATATCGCTCGGCGTGAATGAGAACACAAACGGCGTCAGCGCAGTCACCGTGCCGTCGGGCGCGGAGCTGGACCTCACTCTGGCGGACGGCAGCGTGAACACGCTCGTCGGAGATACGGATGGAAAGGATGGTAGTTACAGCTCCGGAGCCGGAATAGAGGCGCCGGCGGGAGCGACTCTCACCATAAGCTGCGCCCGCAGCGGGGAGGACGGCCACGTCTGCGACGACAGCTGCGGCAGCCTGAACGCCAGCGGAGCCGCCTGGGGTGTGGCTAATGGCTGTGCGGCCGGAATAGGCGGTAAACAAGCCGCCGGAGGCACGATCACGATAAACGGCGGGAACATCGAGGCCACGGGCGGTCGCGGAGCAGGTATCGGCGGCGGAGGCATGGATTGGCCGTGTACCGGCGGTACGATCGTAATCAACGGAGGTATCGTCGAGGCCCAAGGTGGTCTTGAAAGCGCGGGCATTGGCGGCAGCGCGGCCTCCAGCGGCAATATAACGATAAACGGCGGCACTGTCACGGCCCGCAGCTTTGTCCTAGTCAGCTCCGTTGGCGGCGCGGGCATCGGCGCAGGCGAGGGCACCCATGATCCCAGCGGCGAGATAACGATAACGGGTGGTACAGTCACCGCCTATGGCACTGACGGTGGCGCGGGCATTGGCGGCGGCTGCTTCAACGCTGTCAGCAAGATAAGTATATCGGGCGGCACGGTCATGGCCTACGGCGCTGGCGGCGCGGGCATCGGCAGCGGCAGTGGCAGTATATACGGATACGGTGGCGATATAACGATAACTGGCGGCGCGGTGACGGCCTACGGCGCCTGGGGCGGCGCGGGCATCGGCGGCGGCAGGTCTGGCAACGGCGGCGATATAACGATAAGCGGCGGCACGGTCATAGCCTGCGGCGGGGAGTATACCGGAAACTATGAAAGCGAAGAGTATTATGGGCCTTCGGGCATAGGCAGCGGAGGCTTTTATGTAGATACCGAAGATGATGAGACTTATAATACGGAAAAGCCAAAACCCGGCACGTTCAGCACCGGAGAATCCGGCAGCGCGATAATATTCGCCTACGGCGGGAGAGGAAAGGATGGCGCCGGCGAGGCTTTCAGTGCCGGCGATACGAGCGGCTGGAGCGGCCTCATATTCCAGGGCGTGGTTGAAAGCTACGGAGCTGACGGCTGGGCGGACGAGCTGAGCGCGTCGGGCGCAGTTTACGGCACGACGTTCACGCTCACCGGCGGCCTGAGCATACCCGATGGGTATAAACTCACGGTCGGCGAGGGCAAGAGGTTGGACATCGACAGCGGTGTTGTACTGAGCCTCGAGATAGGCGGCAGCCTGACGAACGCCGGCACAATAGGCGGCAGCGGAGAACTGCAGGTCAGGTACAATACGGGTCCCATGGCGGCTGCGCAGACGCTCGAGCCGGGCGAGACCCTTGACCTCAGCGCTTGCCTGAGCTCCGGTGTGTTTGAAGGCAACGACCCGGAGGACGGCGTGACGTTCACCCGTCCCGTGTGGTCGAGCAGCGACGACAACGTCGCGACGGTCGATGAGAACGGCCGCGTCACGGCTCTCGCCAACGGCAAGACGGAGATATCCGTCGGAGGGGTGAAGGTGTGCTCCATCAGCGTGCGCACCTCCGCCACGGGCGTGGAGCTGGACAGGGATACGCTCAGGCTCACGGTCGGCGGCACGGAACAGCTAACGGCAACGGTCTCGCCGGAGAGCGCCACGGATAAGAGCCTCACTTGGTCGAGCAGCGACCCGGATGTGGCCTCGGTCAACGCTGACGGCCTCGTCACGGCGCACATGCCCGGAGAGGCGGTCATCACCGTCACATCGGCAGAGGGGCCGAGCGCGGAGTGCCTGGTAAGGGTACTGTATCCGATAAACGTGCCCGACACCTATGACATCACCGTCATGCAGCCCGCCAACGGCGACGTATCCGTCAACCTCCCGAACGCGAGCGCGGGGGCGGCCATCACCGTCACCGCCGTGCCCGACGAGGGCTATGAGCTGGCGTACGTCACCGTCGACGGCGAGCGCATAAGCGGTACGAGCTTCACAATGCCCGACCACGCCGTCACCGTCTCCGCGGTGTTCGTACTCAAGGGGCTGCCCTTCACGGACGTGAGCGCGGGCGCGTGGTATTTTGACGCGGTGAGCTATGTCTACGCAAACGGCCTCATGGAGGGCGTCTCCGACACCGCCTTCGAGCCGGGCGGCGGCATGACCCGCGCGATGGTCTGGGCCATCCTCGCCCGCGTCGACGGCGTGAGCGTCACCGGCTCCAACTGGGCCGAGACCGCCCGCAGCTGGGCCATGGCCGAGGGCGTCTCCGACGGCGAGAACGCTTCCGCCCCCGTGACCCGCGAGCAGCTCGTCACCATGCTCTGGCGCTTTGCCGGCGAACCGGCGGTGGACTTCCTGTTCACCGCGAAGGACGCCGACGCGGTCAGCGGCTGGGCCTATGAGGCCATGCGCTGGGCCGCCGCCGAGGGCATCATCGAGGGCGACGAGAACGGCATGATAAGCCCCGGCGACGGCGCCACCCGCGCCCAGTGCGCGGCGATACTCATGCGCTACGTCGAGGCCTGAGCGGGATTCAACAAAATAACCAAAAACTGCCCGGGTCCGGCCCGGGCAGTTCTTTTTTCCAAAGCCCAAGTAAGCGCCTGCGGCGCTTGCGTTTGACGGGGCTGTGTGATAAAATATACTGTAATTGTGCGCAATGCGGCGCAACAGCTCGACAGCTGAGAGCTTCGGGAGGGGTGCAAGATGGGCGGTACCTATGCGGCCAGCCTCTGCTGGGGAGGAATAACGGGTGGAAGCCTGTCCATTCAGCCCGGCGGGCTGCTTTTCGCTACGCAGAAGATACAGGTGCCGCGTGACAAGAGGCGCGTTTTCATACCCTTTGCCGACATCCGCAGCGTAGACCGCTCACGCGTGCTCGGCTTCCCGGCCGTGAGGCTGGAGACCGAGACCAGACGCTGGGAGTTCGTCGTCCTGCGACGCGCGGCCCTCCTGCGCGGGCTGAGAAGCTGCTGGCAGGGACGCGAAATTTCGTTTTAAGGTGATTTTTTTGAAGGACATCATATTGCTCAAGCAGGGCGAGGTCGTCCTGAAGGGCCTCAACAGGAGATATTTCGAGCAGAGGCTCGTTTCCAACATACGCAAGCGGCTCAAGCCCATGGGAAATTTCAAGGTCTACTGCGTGCAGTCCACGGTCTACGTGGAGCCGGAGGACGACTTCGCGGATATGGACGCGGCCTTTGACGCGCTCTCCAAGACCTTCGGCGTCGTGGCGCTCTCCCGTGCCGCCGCCTGCGAGAAGGACGAGGACGCCATCGCAAAGCTCGCCATAGAGTACCTGCGCGAGGACATGCTCGCCGCGGAGAGCTTCAAGGTCGAGACCAAGCGCTCCGACAAGAGCTTCCACATGACCAGCATACAGCTTAGCCAGTACGTCGGCGGCCTGCTCGCCGAGGCGTATCCGGATACGCGCGTTGACGTCCGGCACCCGGAGCTCACCGTACACCTCGAGGTGCGCGACTACGCCGCCTATGTCCACGCCGCGCCAACGCCCGGCGCGGGCGGACTGCCCGTCGGCTCCAACGGCCGGGCCGTGACGCTGCTCTCCGGCGGCATCGACAGCCCCGTCTCCACCTGGATGATAACGAGGCGCGGCGTAAGGTGCATACCCGTCCACTTCTTCTCCTTCCCCTACACCTCCGAGGCGGCCAAGGAAAAGGTCGTCGAGTTGGCGCGGCTGCTCACGCCCTGGTGCGGTCAGATGTGCCTTGAGGTCGTGCCCTTCACGCACATTCAGGAGGAGATACGCGACAAGTGCCCAGAGGAGTACTTCACGCTCATCATGCGCCGCTTCATGATGCGCATCGCCGAGCGCATAGCCGAGCGCGGCGGCTGCAAGGCCATCGTCACCGGCGAGAACCTCGGCCAGGTCGCAAGCCAGACCATGGAGGCCATGGCCAGCACCCAGGCCGTTACCAGCCTGCCCGTCCTCCAGCCGCTCATAGGCATGGACAAGGAGGACATCATCCGCATCTCGCGGAAGATAGGCACCTTCGAGACCTCGATACTGCCCTATGAGGACTGCTGCACCGTGTTCACGCCCCGCCACCCCAAGACCAAGCCGAAGGTGGAGGACGTCGCGGCCGCGGAGAGCGTCATGGACATTGAGGGCCTCGTGAACGAGGCGCTGGAAGGCATCGAAAGGATATGGATAGACATTGAAGGCTGAAATCATCTCAGTAGGCACCGAGCTGCTGCTCGGCAGTACGATAAATACGGACGCGGCGGACGTCGCCGTGCTCCTTTCAGAATACGGCATCGACGTGTACTGGCAGACGGTCGTGGGCGACAACCCCGGCCGCGTCATAGAGGCCGTGCGCCGCGCGAGGGGCCGCGCGGATATCATCATCACCACCGGCGGCCTGGGCCCCACCTGCGACGACCTTACCAAGGCCGCGCTTGCCGAGGCCTTCGACATGCAGCTGGAGCTCAACAAGACGGAGGAGGCCTGGCTGCGGGACGTGTTCAAAAAGCGCGGCTACCCCGAGCTCACGCCCAACAACCTCCAGCAGGTCTGGCTGCCCGAGGGCTCTACGCCGCTGCGCAACGACTGGGGCACCGCCCCCGGCTGCTACTTTGAGCGCGAGGGCGTGCGCGTCATCATGCTGCCCGGCCCCCCGCGCGAGCTCAGGCCGCTGCTCGAGTACCGCGTGCGGCCCATCCTCGCGGAGCTCTCCGACGCCGTCATCGCCTCGCACAACATCCACTTCTACGGCATAGGCGAGAGCGAGATGGAGTACCGCCTGCGCGACTACATGCAGGAGCTCACGAACCCCACCCTCGCGCCCTACGCCAAGAGCGGCGAGTGCCTCGTGCGCGTCACCGCCAAGGCCAAGACCGCGGAGGAGGCCGAGGCGATGATGGCCCCGGTCATAGAGCGGGTCAAGGACATGTTCGGCGAGCTCGTGTACGCCGTGGACGGCTTTGACATAGCCGAGCACACGGTAAAGCTGCTCATCGAGAAGGGCGTGACCCTTGCCGCGGCCGAGAGCTGCACGGGCGGAGAGCTGCAGGAGCGCATAACCGGCATCCCCGGCGCTTCGGCAACGCTCAAGGGCGGCGTCGTGGTATACACCAACGAGGCCAAGCACCTGCTGCTAGGCATACCGACCGATACGCTGGACAAATACGGCGCCGTGAGCCGCGAGGTCGCCGCGGAGCTGGCCGAGCGCGTGAGGCTCAAGCTGGGCGCCGACCTCGGCGTCGGCGTCACGGGCCTTGCCGGGCCGGACGGCGACGGGCGAAACAGTGTGGGCACGGTTTTCGTCTCACTCTCCGACGGCAAGCGCACCTGGGTGCGCGAGAAGCACATAAACGACCGCGACCGCGCGACGGTCAGGCTCTACGCCTGCCAGAACGTGTTCGACATGCTCCGCAGATATCTCGCTGGGCTTCCGGTCGAACAGAAGAGGGCCGACATATGAAGCTGTACCTTGTAAGACATGGCGAATCCGAGTGCAATGTCCAGCGCCGCCTCTACGGGCACACGGACTGCGCGCTGACGGAAAACGGCTGCCGCCAGGCCCGGGAGGTCGGGGAGAAGCTCCGCGACGTGAATATAGACCTCTGCATCTCCAGCCCGCTCATCCGCGCGGCGGAGACGGCGCGCCTCGCCCTCGCGGGCCGCGGCGTTCCCATAGAGCTTGACGACGACCTCATGGAGCAGTACATGGGCGACTTTGAGGACAAGCCCTTCGAGGAAATGATGGCCGAGGAGCCGGAGCTGGTGCGGGCCATGCTCAGCGATTGGACCACCGTGGTCCCTCCGGGAGGCGAGAGCTTCGAGAGCCTGAGGGAGCGTGTCTCGGCCGCCATAGCGCGCGCAGCCGCGCGGGATGTGGATATCATGCTCGTGGCGCACAACGGGCCGCTCTCCACCATACTGATGCTGCTTCTGGAGATGCCGAACTCGGCGGTGAACCGCCTGTGGTTCGAGCAGGGCTGCTGGAGCTGCGTGGAGCTGACAGACGGCAAGGCGCGGCTGCTGTACTTCAACAAGTAGGGCATAAACTCTCACAGAAGGGAGAAAAGATATGAGCAGGGAAGATAAGATACAGCGTGAGGATGGTTCCGGCTCCGCAGTCGGGAAGGTGTTCGCGTTCATAGGCGTGACGCTGGTCGTGCTCATCCTCGCGGCGCTGGCCGCCGTGTTCATCATCACCAAGGGCCCGTCGCCCGCGGCAAAGAGCGAATTTGTAAAGCGCACCGCGGACAGCGGACTGTCGTTCGTCACGAAGCTGTTCGTGCCGGGCGACGAGATAGATGCCATCCTGGCCGGGGACGAGACCGATGCGCCCGAACCGGAAGAAAGCGCCGCTCCCGCGGAGAGCGAGGCCCCGGACGAGAGCGCCGAGCCCTCCGAGGCCCCGGCAGAGAGCGAGACGCCGGCCGAGAGCGAAGCCCCGGAGGCGAGCGCAGAGCCGTCGGATGATGCCGGCGAGACTTCAGGCGAGGGGGAATAAGACATGAGCGAAGAGAACAAGGGCTTTGATTTCACCGCCCTCTCCGCGGACGAGGATTTTGACAGCTTCCTCGAGTCCATCCGCCGCGACCTGGACGAGCCCGCGTCGCCGCGTGCGCCGCGCGCCGGCGCATATACTGCCGCTCCCGCAGAGCCGGCAGCGGAGCCTGAACCGGAGCCGGCGGCTGAACCCGAGCCGGAACCGGAAGCGGCCGAGCCGCGCCCCGTCCGCAGGCCCAGTAGCACCCGGGCCGAGGGTGAGATGCAGCAGCCGGAGCCGAAGCCCGCGCGCGAGCGGAGCACGCCCAAGCGCCGCGAGGCCGAGCCGCGTCCCGCCGCCAAAGCCGCCCCTGCGAAGGAGCGCAGCGCCAAGCCCGAGCAGCAGATGCAAAAGAGTGCCCGCCGCTCGGCGCCCTCGGACATAAAGTGGGGACCTCCCCCTGAGGAGCAGGGCGGACGCCGCTCCCGCCGCTACGAGCCCGACGAGCCGCCGAGAAGAAGCGGCTTTGCCCGCGCGCTCATCCTCTATGCGCTGGTACTGGTCGTGGCCTGCGTCGCGGTCCTGGCAGTGCTGTGGAAGTATCTCGAGGCCTACGAATTCACGCGGCCTGAGAACGTCATGGCGCAGTTCGAGCAGATGGCGGACGAGCAGTACTGGGAGACCGCCGTCACCAGCTCCTTTGCCGTGACGCCCTCCGAGTTCGAGACGCAGAGCGCTCTGGTGGACGAGCTCTGCCTGAGCCTGCTGCGCGATGGCGAGATGAGCTACGTCAAGGACGAGGCATACACGGACGCTGCTCCGGTGTATCTGGTGAGCGTGAACGGCGTTGAGCTCTGCCGGGTCTACATGTCGCCTCAGGCGGGCGGCGAGGCCGGGTTTGGGCTGCAATACATGTCGATAAACAAGGTCGAGCTGCTTGCGGGCTTCATAGCGCCCGAGGCCAGGACCATAAGCATAACCGCCCCCGTGGGCGCCACCGTCACGGTAAACGGCATAGCCGTGAGCGAGAACTACCTGAGCGCCGAGGCACCGGACACCTCCTATCTGCCCGAGCTCGAGAAGGATGCGACGGAGCTCCTCTGCCGCTACGACATCGCCAATATTTACGGCACGGTCGAGATAGCGGCCACGGCTGAAAACGGCGAGACGCTTGAGGCCCAGACGATGGACGAAAACGGCGCGGTATTCTCCCTGCCCGAGGGCGAGCTGAGCTATACGATATACGCCCCGGCGGGCGCCACGGTCAGCGTGAACGGCGTGGAGCTCGACGAGAGCTACAAGACCGGCGAGAGCGTCACCCTCAGCATCTTTGAGGGCCTCGAGAGCTACGGCACCGCGCCGGAGATGGAGGCCTGGGAGATCAGCGGCCTGCACCGTACGCCGGAGCTCACCGCGACTGACGAGAGCGGCACGGAACTCTCCGCGCCCTATCTCCAGGACGGGGCCTACGTGTTCCAGCCGGCGGCGGACGAGGAGCTCGCCTCCTCGCAGCAGCAGTATGCGGAGACCTTCTTTGACCTCTACTCGGCCTTCGCCGCGAACAAGGACGAGAAGATAGACACCAACTACTACAACATCCTGCCCTATATGTACGGCGGCACGCCTCTCGGCACGCGCCTGGCCTCGGAGTACAGCTCCCGCCTGCCTTCCGGCGGCGTGGCGGCCGAGGACTATGACAAGGTGGAGGTCACCGGCTTCGTGCCCTACGGTGACAACCTCTACACCTGCACGGTGCTGCTCTACAATGACGACGTCCTCGCGGGCAGCTGTGAGATAGCCTTCATCAAGGCCAGCGGCAAGTGGTACGCCGCAGCGACAGTTGAATACGCCATAGAGTGACAAACAAAGCGAAATGCCGCAGACTTCGGTCTGCGGCATTTTTTTACCCGGGAGGAATCTCGGCGGGCAAACGGGAAATAACATATAGCAGGGCCCGCCGGGTCCGGAGGGAGGACTTGAGTTGAAAAAACGCGATTACATCATCTATCCCGTCATAGCCGTGGCCGTCGGCGCGCTTGCGGGGCTCATCACGCGGCAGAGCGTGCAGGAGGTTTTCCCGGCGCTGGAGAAGCCGCCGCTCAGCCCACCCGCCATCTTGTTCCCGATAGTGTGGACGGCGCTGTACATCCTCATGGGCGTGGGCATGGCGGAGGTGCGCTCCCGGGGCGGGGCGGGCAGCCGCCGGGCTGAGAGGCTCTGGTGGGCGCAATTGGCGGTGAACTTCTCCTGGACGCTGGTGTTTTTCCTAGCGGAGGCCTATCTCGCGGCGCTGGTGGTGCTGGTGCTGCTGTTCGTGCTGGTCGTGGCGATGACCATGGCCTTCGACCGCGTCAGCGGCCCCGCCGCCCGGCTCCAGGCGCCCTATCTGGTGTGGCTGGCCTTCGCCGCCTACCTCAACGCGGGAATCTGGCTGCTCAACCGCTAGCACGTCTGAAAGTTTCGCCCGCCCCAAGCTTGAAAGTTTCGTCCACCTTTTCAAAGGTGGCAGGGTCCAGGGACAGCGTCCCTGG
>URDK01000066.1 GCA_900546485.1 uncultured Eubacteriales bacterium | reverse complement strand
TCTACAACAAGACCGGGGTCACGGACCAGCAGCTGGAGGAGGCCTGCCGGGCCTGCGGCATCTATCACTTCATCGAAACCCTGCCCCACGGCTTTGATACCGTGCTGGATGACAGCATTGCCATTTCCTCCGGGCAGAAGCAGCTGCTCACCATCGCCCGGGCCATGATTCAGGGCAATCCCATGCTGATTCTGGACGAGGCCACCTCCTCGGTGGATACCCGCACAGAGCTCATCACCCAGCAGGCCATGGACCGGCTGACGGAGCACCGCACCAGCTTTGTCATCGCCCACCGGCTGTCCACCATCCGGGACGCGGACAACAGCAGCCAGCTATCGCCGTTTGTCTCCCGCAGCAGGGCTTTCAGCTCCTGGGGGAAGGGATAGCCCACCGCCGCTTCCGCCAGGGCAATCTCCTCCTCCGGGCATGGCGGCTCCAGATGGGCGTACTCCACCCCCGCTTCTTGGATGCACTGGGATAACAATTCTGTAAACATGGCCAGCTCCTCCCCTTAACAGAATAGTCTCACGGCTTCCCCTTTTGCCGCTAAGTCCCTTCCCCAAACCTAACAAGGCAAGGAGAAACGGCGCTGGAATTTTCCGGCGCCGTTTCTATTTTTCCCGTTCCCAATCCTTGGCACGAAGGGCGTATTGATACAGCAGGGTCCTCCCCCCGGCGGGCGATTCCACCGGCTGGGCGCCTTCCCGGCGAAACCACAGTTTCTCCAGCACACGGGCAGCCCGGCCGGTGTCGATGGTTTCGGCGACGACCTCCCGGGCGGAGAGGGTTTGGAAAGCGTGGCAAAGCAGCGCCCGGCTTGCCTCGGTGGCAAAGCCTTTGCCCCAGGTGTCTCGGCGAAAAAACCACCCCAGCTCCCACACCTGCTCCCCCAGGGGGGAAAACAGCAGGTAGCCCACCAGCTGGCCGGTGGCTTTCTCCACGCAGGCCAAGCCTCCCCGGCGGGCAATGCAGAACTGCTCCAAAAAGGCCTGGGTCTGCGCTGGGGTGTAGGGCGGCTCGGCAAAGGCCATCACCTCCCCATCCCCTAAAATGGCGTGGAGGGCCGGGCCGTCCGCCGGGGTGAAGTCTCGCAGGGTGAGGCGGGGTGTCTCTATCTTCATAGCTCTCCTTTCCTATAGAAGAAACGTGCGTGTTTTACATAGAAGCGGGTTTACTTCTTCCCGCCTGGCCGCCTGCGGTAGAGGACGGCCGCCGCGATGAGTCCTCCAACAACGGCCAGCCCGCCCACCACCAGGACAGCCACGGTGATGATTTGGAACCCCAAAGCGGCCGCGCGCACCGGCCCGCCGGCTTGCAGCAACAGCTCCCTGGGCGGGAACATCGGCCCCATGAGGAAGCGAGCCAGCAAGCCCAGCCCAAAGGCGAAGGCGCCGTAGGCGGCCAGCACCAAGCCGCCCACCCAGCCCCAGCGCCGGAACAGCCAGGCAAGCTTCCCCACAGCCCCGCCTTTGGCAGGCGTGGGCCCGGCGGGCTGGGACGGGGCTTCCTCCTCCCCGGACAGCAGCGCGTCCAAAGACACGCCCAATGTTTTGGCAAGCAGCGGCAGCTTGTCCGCCTCCGGCAGGGATTCATCCCGCTCCCACTTGGAAACCGATTGGCGGGAGACACCCAGCCGCTGGGACAGCTGCTCCTGGGACAGCCCCTGCCGTTTGCGATAGTGGACAATCCTCTCTCCCAATGTCATGGCACATCCTCCTCTTGTCACACAGGGCGGCCCCGGGACCTTTCCCCGGGACTCTCTCCACCTGTATCCTAGCAAAAGAAGCGGTTGCGCGCAAGAAGACAGCAGGCGCCTTTGCGCAACCAGCGGTTGCAACTTGCCCAGGGGGATTCACTCCCCTTGCAGAAAGCCCTCCAAGCCGCCTTCCCGCAGCTCCACATACTGCTCCCCGTTGTCCCGGGACACCAGCCGGACGTACAGGGGGCTTTCCTCCAAAGAGGGGCCGCCCACCATCACATAGTATTCCTCGTTTACATCGTAGACGCGGATGTACAGGCCGGAGCCGGCCTCCTCATAGGCATAGCCCTCGAAGTCGCTCCAGGTGAGGGCCTCCCCTTTTTCGGCCAGCTGTTCCACCCTCTCCAAGGTGAGCTGGCCGGGTTCGGCCGCGCAGCCAGCCGGGGCAACCAACAGGGCCACAGAAATCAAAAAGGCCAAAGCTTTTTTCATCGCGAAACGCCTCCCTTTCCGCCAGCGGAACCAATTCGCGCTCCTTGTCTTTTTATTGTAGCATCCGGGCTTTCGCCCTGTCAATTTCCGCCTGGGGGATTCCCAAGGCAAAAGAAAAAAATCCGAAGTGCGTAACTTCGGATTTTCCTGGTGGAGATAAGCGGGATCGAACCGCTGACCTCTTGAATGCCATTCAAGCGCTCTCCCAGCTGAGCTATACCCCCGTGCGGTGCAAGAGGTATAATAGCAGAATAGTGCGGGAATGTCAAGGGGTTATTTCAAAAAACCTGCGACAATTTGTTCTTCCGCTTCTTTTTCTGTCAGACCCAGGGTCATCAGCTTGATCAGCTGCTCGCCCGCGATCTTGCCTATGGCCGCTTCGTGGACCAGGCTCGCCTCTACGCTGTTGGCCGTTATCTCCGGGATGGCCTGCACATAGCTGTTATCCATTACGATGTTGTCGCACTCGCTGTGGCCGTAGCACCTCGCGTTGCCGTTGATGCGCAGCACCAGCACCTGACGGGAGTTATCCCTCGCCACGCCGCGGCTGATGACGTTCGCGGAGCTGTCGTCCCCGTCCAGGTCTATCGTGAACTCGCTGTCGGAGAACTGCGTGCCGTGCGTCATGAGCTTCTCGCGGACGATGAGCGTCGCACCGGCCGCCAGCTTCGCGGAGGTGTCGCGCTTTGTGGAATCTATGCCCTTGATCTGGGTCGTGTCCATCTCCATGTACGCGCCCTCTTCAAGATATATCACCGTGGTCGGGTTCATGATGCGCCCGCCCGTGCCGTCGCCGTCGGCGTAGTGCTTCTCTATATACTTCAGCTTCGCGTTCTTGCCCACGTAGAAGGTGTGGATGCCGTCGTGCTGGCTGTCCTGGCTGCCGCAGTTATTTATGCCGCAGCCCGCGACTATCGTTACGTCGCTGTCCTCGCCTATGTGGAAGTCGTTATACACGAGGTCCTTGAGCCCGCTCTTCTCGATGATGACCGGGATGTGCATGCTCTCGTTCTTCGTGCCGGGCTTGATGTATATGTCTATGCCGGGCTTGTCCTGCTTTGTGACTATATCTATGTTGGCAGTCGTTGCACGACCGGCCAGCTCGCCGTCCGAGCGGATATTGTACGCGCCCTCAGGCACGCCGTGCAGGTCGGCTATCTCGGCAAGAAGGGCCTGCTGTATCTTATCCAATGCCATATCCGTACCCCCTTACACCGCAGTAAGACGTCCGCAGGCGCCGTTGCCGCCCATGAGCTTGGGCAGCACCTCGTCCTTCGGTCCCTGCTCCGTGATGCGGCCGCCCGCGATGACGATTATCTTGTCCGCAATATCGAGTATTCTCTCCTGGTGCGAGATGATGAGGATGCTGCCGTTTATCTCCTCGTACATCTTCTCAAACACCGCGATGAGGTTGGAAAAGCTCCACAGGTCTATGCCCGCCTCCGGCTCGTCAAAGAGCGAGAGCTTCGTGCCGCGGGCCAGTATCGTGGCTATCTCTATGCGCTTGAGCTCGCCGCCGGAGAGGCTGGCGTTCACTTCGCGGTTTACATAATCCCTTGCGCACATGCCGACACGGCTGAGATATTCGCAGGCCTCGCCCACGCTTATCTTGCGCCCCGCGGCGTATTGCAGAAGGTCGAAGACCCGGATGCCCTTGAAGCGCACGGGCTGCTGGAAGGCGTAGCTTATGCCCAGCTTCGCACGCTCGGTCACTCCGAGCTCGGTGATGTCCTGGCCGTCAAACCAGATGCTGCCCGAGGTGGGCTTTATGATGCCGGCGACCAGCTTCGCCAGCGTGGACTTGCCGCCGCCGTTCGGACCTGTGATGGCAACGAAGCGCTCGCTCACCTGCAGGCTGACGTCGGTCAGTATGTCCTTTGCCGCGCCGTTTTCTTCCCCGGCGCTGTAAGAGACATTCTTAAGTTCGAGCATATTTATATCATCTCCGCTTTGGTCAGAAATTGTCTTCATCAAGCTTGTGGCTGAGGTCGCGCCTGAAGACGAAGCGCGGCTCCTTGTGCCTTATGATACGTACTATGTTCTCCCCGTGCTTCATGATGATGAGCAGAACGCTCAGGCAGGCCAGGATGAGACAGAGCCCTGAAAAGCCCTTGGCCAGCAGGGTGACAGGCACGCTTATGGTGCCCAGCACGGAGCCGAGCGACACATAACGCGTCAGCAGAAACGCGAGGACGAACACGACGAGCGCAATTACGCCCGCGTTATAGTCTACGATGAACACGGCGGACACGCCGCAGAGGATACCCTTGCCGCCGCGAAAACCGTAAAACACCGGAAAAACGTGGCCCAGTATGAGACAGAAGGTGGCGAAAAGGCGGCCGATGTCGACATACTCGGGCTTGAGCGCCTCATCACCGGTGGCGAGCGGGAAAATAAGCCCGCCTATCAGCGCGGCAAGCAGGCCCTTGGCAATGTCTATACCCAGCACGCCCGCTATGCCCTTGGCGCCGTAGTTGCGGTAGAAGTTGGTGAGCCCGGCGTTGCCGCTGCCCATGGTGCGCACATCGCTGTGAAAGAGGTAGCGGGAGACGATTATGGCTCCGTTCACGCTGCCCAGGACATAGGCCACGGCCGCGATGAGCACGAGCAGGACCGGTGTCAGCATTCCTTGTCTCCCTTCTGCCTTATTACGATGCGTATCGGCGTACCCTCAAGGCCGAACACAGCGCGGATCTGGTTCTCGATATACCGCTGATAGGAAAAATGGAACAGCTCTCGGCTGTTGCAGAATATGACGAAGTTGGGCGGGCGGACGCCGGTCTGGGTCATGTAGTAGATCTTGAGTCGGCGGCCCTTGTCGGTGGGAGGCTGCTGGCGCGCCTGGGCGTCGGCCAGGACATTGTTGAGCATACCCGTGGTTATGCGCATGGCGCTCTGCTCGTTGACGTAGTTCACCAATTCGAATATACGCTCCGCGCGCTGCCCCGTCAAGGCCGAGATGAATAGCACCGGCGCATAGCTCATGAAGGCCAGGTCGCGGTAGACGTCCTTGCGGAGCCTGTCCATGGTCTTGCCGTCCTTTTCGACGAGGTCCCACTTGTTCACAACGATGATGCTGGCCTTGCCGGCCTCGTGAGCGAGCCCGGCTATCTTGGTGTCCTGCTCGGTCACGCCGTCGCGCGCGTCGAGCATTATTATGCACACATCCGCCCGCTCTATGGCGAGCTGCGCGCGCATGACGGAGAACTTCTCTATCCGGTCATCCACCCTGGACTTGCGGCGGATACCGGCGGTATCTATAAATACGTACTTGCCGTACTCGTTTTCGAAGGGGGTGTCCACGGCGTCGCGCGTGGTACCGGCCACGTTGGAGACGATTACGCGCTTTTCGCCGAGGATGAGGTTTATGAGCGAGCTCTTGCCCACGTTGGGCTTGCCGATGACGGCGACCTTGATGCGGTCGTCCTCCTCCTCGCCCTCGTCGGCGGGCGGGAAGTGGGCCACACACTCGTCGAGGAGGTCGCCCGTGCCGTGGCCGTGCACGGCGGAGAGGGCTATGGGGTCGCCCAGGCCGAGGGAATAGAACTCATATATGCCCGGGTCGGGCAGGCCGGTGGAGTCCATCTTGTTCACGCAGAGCACGACGGGCTTCTTGGAGCGCAGCAGCATGTTGGCCACTTCCCTGTCCGCCGCGGTGACGCCCGTGCCTATCTCCGTGACGAACACGATGACGTCCGCCGCGTCTATGGCTATCTGCGCCTGCTCGCGCATGAAGAGAAGTATCTCGTTGTCCGTGGAGGGCTCTATGCCGCCGGTATCCACGATGTCGAATTTCCGGCCGTTCCACTCGCACTCAGCGTAGAGCCGGTCGCGCGTGACGCCGGGAGTGTCCTCCACTATGGAGAGCCTCCGCCCCGCGAGGCGGTTGAAGAGCATGGACTTGCCGACATTCGGCCTGCCCACTATCGCAACAAGCGGTCTTGCCATTTTGCAAGCGCCCCTTTCCTATATCTCTGTTCCCAGCATGGCGGCAAGGAGCTCGTCGCCGGAGCCGCCTATGGGCGTCACGGGAACGCCGAGCTCGGCCGAGGCCTCCTCGAGCGTCACGTCGTCGAGGAACACGCCCTCGCCGTGGCGGAGCATGGTGTGCGGGATGAGCACCCGCTCTCCCAGCTCTCGACCCTTGAGCTGCCTTATGAGGTCGCCGCCCGTGATGAGGCCCGCGACGTCTATCGTGTGCCCGAAAAAGTCGTTCACTATGGGATAGACCCGTCCTTTTATCTTAGCACATTTTTTATGTCCAGTCTGTAAAAGTTTATCAAGCAGCGGCGCAGCGGCGACGCCGGTCGCGATGGCAAACTCAGAGCCCGTGCCCTCGTCGGGCTCTGTGAACTCCAGGGCGGCCATGAACTCGGTCTCGAGCAGGCGCATGAGACCGACGCCGTTTTCAAGCTGGCTGTACTCCTCGTAGTACTCGTCCGAGGGCACCTCGCGGCCGGCCTTGAGGTAGAGCTCGTCGGAGCACCAGAAGATGCGGCTGCTGTGCTCTGCGAGGCACTTTTCGGCAAAGGCCTCGACACGGTCTATCGTCTCCGAGGCGCTCTCCTTATCAAAGGGCGTGAGCTTCGCGAGCTTTTCGCGGTGCATGGTGAGGCCGACGGGGACGATGGAGACGCTGTTCACGCCGGGATAGAGCTCCGCGAGCTCGCGCATGGAGCGCGAGAGCTGTTCGCGGTCATTGTAGCCCGGGCAGCAGACTATCTGGCAGTCCACGGTAATGCCCGCGGCGGTGAGGCGGCGCAGGGGGCCCATGATGTCGGCGGCCTTGGGGTTGCCCATGAGCTTTACGCGCATCTCGGGGTCGGTGGCGTGGACGGAGACGTTTATGGGGCTTATCTTCAGCGCGCAGATGCGCTCCATCTCTCGCTCGGAGAGGTTGGTGAGCGTGATGTAGCTGCCCGTGAGAAAGCTCAGCCTCGCGTCGTCGTCCTTGAAGTAGAGCGTGCGGCGCAGGCCCTTCGGGAGCTGATCTATGAAGCAGAAGAGACAGTGGTTGGAGCAGCCCCAGGGCTTGTCCATGAGGTATTCCTCAAAATCGAGGCCCAGGTCGCCGCCCTCGTCCTTTCTGACCTTGACGCTGTACTCGCGCCCCGTCTCGCCGGAGCGCAGCACGAGAGTGAGCTGCGGCTCATAGGACCAGTAGCGGTAGTCGAGCACGTCCTCGACCTCGTGGCCGTTTATCGAGAGCAGCTCGTCCCCGACGTGCACCTTACCGCGCGCGGGGCTGTTGCTGTCTATATTTGTAATGGTGTTCAGCATAATGCCACTCAAACCCCCGTCCACTCTTTTTGACGCATATAGCAAAAGAAGGGGAGGCGGTTTGCGCCTTCCCTTCTCAGCTTGATGTTACTTGCTTTCCTCAACCGCGAAGACCACGCGGCCGTTATACTGGCCACAGGCCTTGCAGGCGCGGTGCGGCAGATGGTAAGCGCCGCAGTTCGGGCACTTCACTATTGCGGGCGCCTCCAGCTTCCACACGGAAGAACGCCTCTTATCGCGGCGCTGGCGGGATACTTTACTCTTCGGGACTGCCATGAATTACACCTCCCACAGTCGGCTGTTTGCGAGCAGCTCTGTTATTTAAAAAATTTATTTATCCAAAAGCTGCTCTAAAACAGCTAATCTTGGATCTGCTTTTTTGCGGCAATTGCAGGGGCCCTCGTTGAGGTCCTTCCCGCACTCGGGGCAGACGCCCTTGCAGTCGTCCCGGCAGAGATACTTGGTGTCCATATCGAGGATGTACACCGTCTCCAGCAGGTCGTCAAGGTCCAGCCAGTCGCCCTCGAGCTCAAAGGCTTCGGGGTCCTCGCTCTCGCCCATCGGGACTATCGGCACGGCAAAGTCGAGGTGCTTGTCCCGGGCGAACTCGCGTCCGCAGCGGTCGCAGAGGCAGGTCATCCCGGCGTCGATGCTCCCGCGCGCGGTGAGCACGCCGGCGGTGTTTTCCACAAGGCCCTCGGCACTCGGCCCGGCGTCGTACCGGACTATCGAGGGACTGCCCAGGCGCTCCGTGGAAAGCTCCTGAGAAAAGCTCACCCGGCCCCCGGGAACGTCTATTATCTCCCGAAGATCGAGCTTCACAGGCGCACCTCCACTAACAGCTATTTCATAGCCGCTTTGGTATTATAAGCGAAACGCGCCGCCTTGTCAACACAAATATCGTTGACAAAAGGGGCTTTCAGGGCAATAATATCACTTATGAAAGAGTTGACTGTTGGTAAAAATGACGCAGGGCAGAGATTGGACCGTTTTGTAGGCAAGGCGGTGCCTCTCCTGCCTGAATCGCTGCTGCAAAAATACATAAGATTGAAGCGCATAAAGCTCAACGGCAAGGGTTCAAAGCGGGACGTTCGCGTCGCAGAGGGCGACGTGCTGAGCCTCTATATAAACGACGAATTCTTCGAAAAGCCCACGGAGCGCAACAGCTACCTCAAGGTCGGCACGCCGAGGCTGGACATCGTCTATGAGGATGAGAACATCCTGCTTGCCGACAAGAAGCCCGGCGTCCTCTGCCACAGCGCGGGAGAGTGGGATTACAACACCCTCATAGCCAACATCCAGGCCTATGCCTATCAGAAGGGCGAGTGGCGCCCGCGCGAGGAGAACGCCTTTGCCCCGGCGCTCTGCAACCGCATAGACCGCAACACCGGCGGCATAGTCATCGCCGCGAAGAACGCCGAGGCCCTGCGCATCATGAACGACAAGATAAAGGAGCGCGAGATAGAAAAATACTATCTCTGCGTCGTCCGCGGCCGCCCGAAGCCTGCGGAGGGTGAGCTGCGCGGCTATATCTTCAAGGACGCGGCAAAAAACCGGGTCTATGTGCGCCAGAGGCCCGAGCCGGGCGCGAAGGAGGCCGTGACGTATTACCGCACCCTTGCCTCGGAACGGGGGCTCTCCCTCGTCGAGTGCCGTCTCGGCACGGGCCGCACGCACCAGATACGCGCGCAGATGTCCGCCGCGGGCTGGCCGCTCCTGGGCGACGGCAAGTACGGCTCCGACCGTGAGAACAAAAAGCTCGGCGAGGACGGGCAGCTGCTCTACTCCTACCGACTGGAGTTCGCCTTCAAAACCGACGCGGGAGCGCTGAATTACCTAAACGGCAGGAGCTTTTCCGTGTCAAAAGTGGACTTTGCAGAAAAATATTTCCCCAGCATTCGATTTTGATTGACAAGCATCGCGTTTATATGTATTATGCTCATGTAACTGTCAGAGAGCCCACTCTCAGGCGGCAGGGTTATTATGTGTTAGGAGCCGTAATCATCCGTGCCATCTGAGAGTGGGCTTTCGCGATAGTCGCGCCTGTAAGACGGCATCTCAGGCGGACGTCGTCAGGGCGGTAGCGAGCGGATGGGTGAGGGAATTTTTCGTCAGGCGAAATACGGACGCCGCAGGAATACTTTGTGTATTCCAAGGCGGCCTCATGAGCCTCGGCGGAAAATAGCCCGCCCAGCCGCCGTGCCCCGCCCTGACGTCGCCCGCCCAACAAAGAGGGGGAGGATAATGTCCAAAGAGCTTATTCGGCTGGTAAATTGCCGGATGGATTTTGACGGCGAGACCGTCCTCGATTCTATCAACATCTACTTCAACAACAGTGAATTCCTCACACTTCTCGGCCCCTCGGGCTGCGGCAAAACAACAACTCTCCGTATCATCGGCGGATTTCTTCAGCCGACGAGCGGCGACGTGCTGTTTGAAGGTGTGAGGATTAATGATGTCCCGCCCCACAAACGGCGCGTCAACACGGTCTTCCAGAAGTACGCGCTGTTCCCGCACCTGAACGTCTTTGAAAACGTCGCCTTCGGCCTGCGCATCGCCAAGGTCCCCCAGAAGGAGATAGAGCAGAGGGTGACGGAGATGCTGGAGATCGTCTCTCTGCGCGGCTTTGAAAAGCGCAAGCCAAGCCAGCTCTCAGGCGGCCAGCAGCAGCGTGTAGCCATAGCCCGCGCGCTTGTGAACCGGCCGGAGGTCCTGCTGCTCGACGAGCCGCTGGGCGCCCTCGACCTTCGGCTGCGCAAGGACATGCAAAACGAGCTCAAACGCATACAGCAGCAGCTGGGCATCACATTTATATATGTAACGCACGACCAGGAGGAAGCCCTCGCCATGAGCGACACCGTGGTCGTAATGGACAAGGGCCGCATCCAGCAGATAGGCACGCCCGAGGACATCTACAACGAGCCGAAGAACGCCTTCGTTGCGGACTTCATCGGCGAGAGCAACATCCTCGACGGCATCATGCGCGCCGACTACGTGGTCGAGTTCTTCGGCCGCAAGTTCCGCTGCCTCGACAAGGGCTTCGCCAAGGACGAGCCCGTCGACGTCGTCATCAGGCCCGAGGACGTGGACATAGTCCCGCCCGACAGCGGCCACCTCTGCGGCACGGTCACCAGCGTCACCTTCAAGGGCGTGCACTACGACACGATAGTCGACTTCAAGGGCTTCAAGTGGCTCATACAGACCACCGATTATCAGCCCGTCGGCTCCTACATAGGCATAAAGCTCACGCCCAACGACATACATGTCATGAAGAAGAGCGAGTATTCGGGCATGTTCGGAGATTACAGCTCCTACTCCGCCGAGTACGACGAGATAAACGACCCGGACGCGGTCATCGGAGGGGAGGATGTTCCTCCCGAGGAGGCGCTCAATGAGAACTAAAGCTCTTGCTGCGCCTTACATCGTGTGGATGATCATCTTCACGGTCGTGCCCCTTGCGGTCGTGGCCTACTACTCCGTGACCAACGTGAACGGCGAGTTCACCTTCTCGAACTTCGTCACCGCGGCCGAGTACCTGCCGGTGTTTCTGCGCTCGGTCTGGTACGCGCTGGCGGCGGCGGCCATCTGTCTCGTCATAGGCTACCCCGTGGCCTACGTCATCGCCCAGAGCGGCGCCTCCATGCAGCGGGTGCTCTACATGCTCGTCATGCTGCCCATGTGCATGAGCTTCCTGCTCAGGACGCTGGCCTGGGTCGCCCTGCTGCGCGACACCGGCATAATCAACACCCTGCTCGCCGGGCTCGGCATCGGGCCGCTCTCACTCATCCGAAACTCCGGCGCGGTCATACTGGGCATGGTGTATAACTACCTGCCCTACATGATAATGCCGCTCTACACCGTCATCATGAAAATAGACAACCGTCTCATCGAGGCGGCCCAGGACCTGGGATGCAGCAGCGCGGCCGTGTTTCGCCGCGTCATCTTCCCACTCTCCGTGCCCGGCATGATCTCCGGCGTCACCATGGTCTTTGTGCCCGCCGTCTCCACTTTCTACATCTCTCAGAAGCTGGGCTCGACAGAAACGACCATGATAGGCGACATCATAGAGCGCCAGTTCAAGTCCGCCAGCAACCCATACCTCGGCGCCGCCATGAGCTTCATACTCATGGTGCTCGTGTTCATCTCCATCGGGGTCATGAACCGCTTTGCCGGCGATGACGAGGGGGTGATCACGGTATGAAGAAGCTGGGACGCGTCTATACCTTCATAATCTTCGTCTTCCTCTACATGCCGATGATAGTCCTGTTTGTGGCCTCGTTCAACACGGGCAAGGACATCTCGGAGTTCGAGGGCTTCACCTTCGCGCGCTACGCGGAGCTTTTCCGCGACACGAGCATGCTGAAGCTGCTGCTCAACTCCATCATCATCGCGCTGCTCTCGAGTCTGCTGGCTACCGCGCTCGGCACGCTGGCTGCGCTCGGCATCCACGCCATGCGCGGACGTGTGCGCCGCTTGGTCATGGACCTCACGAACATCCCGCTCGTGAACCCGGAGATAGTCACCGGCGTCAGCCTCTCCCTGCTCTTTGTCTTCGTCGGTTCGACCATCTTCGGCCAGCAGAAAGTGCTGGGCTTCACCACGCTGCTCATAGCGCACATTACCTTCAACCTGCCCTACGTCATACTCTCCGTCATGCCCAAGCTCGGGCAGATGGACCCCTCGCTCAGCGACGCAGCGCAGGATCTGGGCTGCACGCCCGTGCAGGCCTTTTTCAAGGTCATCATCCACGAGATTATGCCCGGCATGATCTCGGGCGCCATCATGAGCTTCACCATGAGCCTTGACGACTTCGTCATCAGCTACTTCGTCTACGGCCCGGACTTTGTGACGCTGCCCGTCGAGATCTACAACCTGACGAAAAAACAGCTGCCGCCGAGGATATACGCCCTCTTCACGCTGCTGTTCTTCGTAATACTCATAGTAATGATAATCATGAACGTCCTTCAGGCGAGGGACGAGCGGAAAAAGCAAAACCGCGTTTTCAGTCATTGAAAGGGGAAATGAAAAGATGAAAAGGATTGTATCCATCGTACTTGTGCTGGCGCTCGCTGCCGGCATTCTCGCCCTCAGCGGCTGCGGCAGCAGCGACACCGTCACCATCAACGTCTACAACTGGGGTCTGAACATTGCCGACGGCTCCGACGGCTACATCGACGTCATCGCGAAGTTTGAGGAGGCCTACCCGAACATCAAGGTCAACTACACGACCTATGAGTCCAACGAGGACCTCTACAACAAGCTCGTGACCGGCGGCGTCAGCTACGACGTCATCATCCCGAGCGACTACATGATCGCCCGCCTCATCGACGAGGGCTATCTCCAGGAGCTCAACTTCGACAACATCCCGAACTATGAGCTCGTGGACGACACCTTCAAGAACCAGTCCTACGACCCGGAGAACAAGTACTCCGTCCCCTACACCTGGGGCACCGTGGGCATCATCTACAACACCAAGTACGTTGACGAGGCCGACGTCGGGGGCTGGGACCTGCTCTGGAACGAGAAGTACGCCGGCAAGATCCTGATGTTCGGCAACCCGCGCGACGCCTTCGCCGTGGCCGAGGCCAGGCTGGGCTACAGCTTCAACACCGAGGATCCCGACGAGCTCCAGGCCGCGGCCGATCTGCTCAAGGAGCAGAAGCCGCTGGTGCAGCAGTACGTCATGGACCAGGTGTACGACGCCATGGACAACGAGGAGGCCTGGATAGCCACCTACTACGCCGGCGACTGCATGCTCATGATGCAGGAGAATGAGGACCTCGCCTTCTATCTGCCCGAGGAGGAGAGCTTCAACACCTTCATCGACGCCATGTGCATCCCCACCTGCGCCGAGCACAAGGAGGAGGCCGAGACCTTCATCAACTTCCTCTGCGAGCCCGAGATAAGCGGCGGCAACATGGACTACATCGGCTACGGCACCCCGGTGTCCGCCGCCAAGGACTACATGGACCCCGAGATGGCCAATGACCCCGTTGCCTATCCGGACGCCGAGACTCTCAAGCGCGGCGAGGCCTTCGGCATGCTCTCCGTCGAGGCCCAGCAGCTCATGGATAAGCTCTGGCTCGAGGCCACTGCCACCAACTGAAAACGATAAACCATAAAAAAGCGCCCCGCCTTTCTTAAGGCGGGGCGCTTTGCATATCTCACTGTTCCCTCTTCCAGGGGAAGTCCTGCCAGAGGCCGCCGTTGAGGCGGTGCATCTCCTCGGTGGCGAGCATCCAGAGCTCGGCGGATTCACGCTCCGGGTAGAACTCGCAGAACTCGCCGTCCACAAAGGTGTAAAAGCGCGAGACGTCCGTGCACATGCCGTAGGTCGGCAGCTGGCGGCTCGGGATGGTGAAGGTGAAGGGCTCGCCCTTATTAGTACCCTCGTAGTGCAGGCCCTCACGGTCGAGCACGAGCTCACCCTCGCCGGTGATGATGGAGGTGGCCTGGTCCTTAAGGTAGCCGTCCGTTGGCAGGGTGCCGAGCTTGACATGCTCGCGCAGCTCAAAGCCCTCCTCGGCCACGCGCTTCTTGATGTGCTCGCGCTGCATGTCGAACCACACGCGCGGCGTCTCGGGGATGACGCTGCCCTCTTCGGGCAGGAGGTCGTAGTATTCATTCAGGCTCGCGCCGTTGCCGCAGTGCTTGCAGTAGATGCGGTCGCCCTCGCTGGCCATGCAGAGCTCGCCGCCGCACTTCGGGCACCAGAACAGCAGCTGGTGCATGTTCCTGGCCATGCGGCCGCTGCCTGCGAACTTCACGCGGGCGGTCTTGTTCCACTCGTAATCGTCGTGGTAGAGCCGCTCATCCATAGCCTTTTGTATCTCGTCAGCGCTCATCTCCGCGAGCTGCTCCGGAGTGAAGAGGACGCCGACCTGCACGTCCACGCGTCCGGGACGGTCCTCGAGGTCGAATTTCGGCGCCGTGAGATAGCCGCCGGCTATCTTGGTGTAGAGCACCGGCACCTTCAGGCTCTTGAGCAGGTGGCCGCCGCCCAGGGCGCAGGGCTGGTTGGCTCCAGAGATGGAGCTCATGCCCTCGGGCAGGATGATGATGCGCCCGCCGCCGCGGATAATGCGTATCATCTGACGTATCGAATACGGCTGCTGAACGAAGTTCTTCTTCGGCACCGTCTGCATCGCGCGCAGCACACCCGCCAGGTGGCTGCGGAAAAACTCGTTGTAGCCCACGACGAAGTTGAAGGTGTCCGGCCAGAAAGCGGGAGCTGTGAACACATAGTCTATGCGTGAGGCGTGGTTCGAGACCACTATGTAGGGTTTGCCGTGATAGGGTTTGATATCGTCCACATAGGTGAAGTTTACGTTATATTTCTTTTTAAACAGCACCGTAGCCAGACCCACCATAAAGCGAAACGCCGCCGGGTTCACCGGTTTCAGCTTGCGCTGCTCCAGCTTTTGCTGCACTGTCGGTTTGTCCATGCCACGCTCATCCTTTCCAAGGCGCAAAAATCGGGGAGCGGACCTCCCCGTCTCCCCGATTATAGCTGTGTTTTCAAAAAAATTCAAGCGTTATCGACTTTTGAGTCCTTTTTCGAGCGCTCCAGCACAGTCAAACGCACCTCGTGCTTTCCCACGGTATCCTCTATCTCGTCTATGCGGCCGTGGAGCCGGGCATGACTGCGGCTGTTGTCTCCAGTCAGGGTCTCAAGGTTTTTGGCGAGGCTGTCCACCGTCGCACTCAGCTTGGTTATCACGGTGTTGAGCCTCAGTATGGGCGTCACAAGGCTTATCGCCGCGCCCACCAGCGCCGCTATAACGCTGAGCGCAGCCCAGTCGGTCACGTCGTCACCACCTCGCGAACCTGCCCTCGCCCACGCCGCCGTAGAGGAGCTCTATGTCCTCCACGCTCGCGCTCAGGCGGGACATGAACATCGCGCGCAGCTCCTCATAGCGCTGCTGGTAAAAGCTCGCCGCGCTGGGGTTTTCGTCCACCAGCAGATTGGCCGCAAGACCGTAGGGCATGGCGCCCAAGGCATAGTTGGTCTCCGCCGGCACGGGCTCGTCCAGACCGGTGACGGGCAGCCAGTCTCCGCTGTCCCCGCGCAGCACCTTCAGCTCCGTCAGCAGGACGTTGAGTATCGCCGGCGTGCGCTGCTCGTACTCCCTGGTATCGCTGTTCGCAGCCTCGCCAGTGGGCGAGAGCTCGTCCATGATGCCCATGGCCGCGGTGAAGATGTCTCTTGCCGTTATCACGGTATTCCCTCCCTTTCACGCCGCCCTCCCTCTTCCGGGAGGGCGGCTCTTGTCGTCAGTTGGTCTTTTTGACCACGCAGATCGGAAGAGCGTCGTGTAGGGAAAG
>URDK01000065.1 GCA_900546485.1 uncultured Eubacteriales bacterium | reverse complement strand
CCGAGTCCGGCCGCACGCAGCGCGACGCCCTTGCCGCACCAGCCGTAGCCGGAGACTACGACGTACTTGCCTGCGACGATGAGGTTCGTCGTGCGCATGATGCCGTCCCACACGCTCTGGCCGGTGCCGTAGCGGTTGTCAAAGAGGTGCTTGCAGTCGGCGTCGTTGACGGTCATCATCGTGAAGGGCAGTATGCCGTCACGGTGCAGCTTGCGCAGACGCGTGATGCCTGTGGTGGTCTCCTCGCAACCGCCGATGACGTTAGGCACGAGGTCGGCAAACTTCGTGCGCATGAGCTCTACCAGCTCGCCGCCGTCGTCGATTATGATGTTGGGGCCGACGGCGAGGACGGCCTCGAGCTGCTTTTCATACTCCTCAGCGGTCGCGCCGTGCGTGGCGTGGACCTCCATGCCGCCCGCGGCCAGGGCCGCGGCCACGTCGTCCTGAGTGGAGAGGGGGTTCGAGCCGGTGACGTACATCTCCGCGCCTCCCGCAGCGAGCACACGGCAGAGATATGCCGTCTTTGCCTCCAGGTGCACGGAAAGGGCTATTTTCATGCCGGCGAAGGGCTTTTCGGCCGCAAAATCCGCCTCGATGCCGCGCAGGACAGGCATGTTCCGGCGCACCCAAGCGATCTTGAGCTCTCCGGCCGGGGCCAGGTTAATGTCTCGGATATCATTCATGGTGAAAGACCTCCTGCATCACATATTTATAACTATTTTATTCTAACACCGTTCCCGGCGCGCTTCAAGCGCAATATACCTCATTATATTGTTAAATAGAGCGCAAAAAAGGAGCCGCCGCAAAAGCGGCGGCTCCGGTGCTTATTCTTCTTCGTCCGGGTAATTGTCCTCCTCGGGCTTGGGCCGCTCCCTGGTCCAGAACCAGCCCGCCACATAGACGGCCAGCATGAGGACTATTGTGGGAATGGGCCCGGCGGTCACGCCAAATTTCTCCCCGCAGAGATACACGACGGCGAATACCGCCAGCATACCGAGGATAGTTATGGCCCACTTCAGCGGTTTCTTCATATCTGCACCTTACTTCGTAAGCGCCTCGGGGTGCTCCTTGACGTACTTCTTGTTCTTGATGTTGCCGATGATGATGACCGGGATGACGATGGCAACAAGGGCGAGGTATCCGTCGTAGCCGTAGGCGTAGGTGATGATGTCGCTGATGCCGATGAAGCTCAGGCTCATGCAGATGGCGACCATGATCACGCCGATGATGCTCATGCGGATCTTCTCGTGGATGTCGGACTTCACGAAGAACTTCTTGTCGATGCGCAGGATCATCGTGTAGATGAGCGTGACGCAGGTGGAGATGAAGGCGCAGAACAGCAGGACGGAATAGCAGATGACGAGCCAATCCCAGCCGATGCTGTTGCAGATGAAGAGGTTGGGCAGAGCGGTCTGGCCGGCCTCGACTATCTCAGGCTTCCAGCCGAGGAGCATGAGGCCGGAGAGGGCCAGCATGCCGCCGTTCATGATGCCGCCAAGGATGCTGGCACGCTTGACACCCTTGTGGTTCAGGGTGACGGCCGCAGCGATCATCGGAGGAATGGACACGCACTGGAAACCGCAGTAGATGATGACGCCGCGCCAGAAACCCTCGGCAGGCTTGGTCAGGCCCGCGCTGAAAGCAGCGGCGATCTCGTCGGGGTGGCTCGCGATGCCGACGATGATCATGACGCCGGCGGTGATCAGGATGCCGGTGGAGAGTATGGTGGAAGCCGCGATGATCAGCTTGACGCCGAACAGGCACAGGACTATGAGGATGACGGCAACGAGTATCGTGCTGCCCCAGGTGCCGAGAGCCGGTACAACGTCCATGACCAGCAGCGCCGCGCCGTTGATGGCGGCTGCAACTGCGGCAAGAATGATTACTATGTAGAAGATCTCAAAGGAAATCGCCAGCGCGGGGTACGGCTGCCACAGCTCACGGAAGGTATCCGCGTAGTTGTCAAGGCCGCGCAGTCGCGCAAACTTCATGATTACGTAGATAACATAGGCAAGTATGCCCATGGATAAAAGCGGGAATATTACGGCGGTCCAGCCGTAATTGACAAAGTAGCTCAGAACCTGGTTGCCCGTTGCAAAGCCCGCGCCGACGTGTGTGCCAAACCACACGGAAGCCACGGAAAAGCCTGCAGCCCAAGTCCCTTTGGTCACTGCCGAGTTTTCATTCATTTTTCGGTTCTCCTTCCCTTTTTGTTTCTCCCTCTATTTCTTGTTGGGTGCACCAACATGGACGAATTATAGTCTACCCCCTCCAATTGCATCAATTCTAGTGCAATATTCAACTATCATCTGGAATATTGCTTTAGTTTAGATTAATATATCGCGCTTTAGCGTGGTAAACGCGCTCGTAGATGTCATTCGTTAAAAAAACTACACCTCGCAAGGGCTTATTCGCCCTAATTGTCTAAAAAATATCTATTGCTTTGGCCAAAAAGCTGTGGTTTTTTGAAAAGCATTCCTTTAAACTCATTATTGGCGATTTCACGAAAAAATTGCTCACATCTTGATTATCGTTTCGTCTTGTGGTAAATTAGGGCTAAGCAAAAAGATTCTTTTTTGTGCAAAAGGACGACAATCCCGCAGAAATTGCTCCTGAGGTGATTTTGCCAAATGAACCGCGAAAAGCTTGAGAGCTACCTTGAAAAAAACCCTTTTGCCAAGCTGAGCGACGTAGTTACGCAGATACTTTACGACGAGATCGTCGTGCTTGACATACCGCCCACTTCCAAGCTGAACATAAATCAGATAGCCACCGATCTCGGCATATCGCGCACCCCGGTCGTCGAGGCGATAAACCGGCTTCAGGCGATAGGCTTTGTGGAAACAAAGCCCAAGGCCAGCGGCTTTTATGTCACGGACATGAACCTGCTGGACATGATAGACCTCTACGACGCGCGCACGGCCATAGAGTGCGAGGCGGCTGCCCTCTGCGCGGACAAGGCCTCCCCCGAGGCCATCGCCCAGCTCGACAGTCTGGCCACCGAGTTCAAGAAGGCCGTACCCCGCATGGACGGCAAGAGGCTCAAGGAGACCGACATGCCCTTCCACAAGCTCATCGTCGAGTCCTCCGGCAACAAATACCTCATACGCAGCTATAACGAGCTGCTGCCCAATCTAACGATGTACCAGGGCTCCTGGCCCAAATTCATCAGCCCCGAGCAGTCCAACCCCTGGTCAAGCCAGGTGGTGCATCAGCACGGGGCCATAGTCTCCTCTATAAAGCTGCATATCCCCGCTCTGGCACGTCAGGCCATGGCGGAGCACATAAAGTCCAGCCTGAACTTTGTCGCCTACTCCGACAACACCGACGACCCCTTCTGGATAGTCAAACGCTCCTCGGAAAAAAAGTGACCGCGGCCGGGACAAGTAAGGAGATAGTCATACAATGAAAATTGCAATGATCGGTTCCGGCGCCGCAGGCAGTGTCTTTGCGGCTTATTTGCGCCGTGGAGGCGCCGAGCTCTACCTCGTGGACCGCTACAAGGCCCACATGGACAAGATCGCCTCCGACGGGCTCGTTTTCCGCTGCAAGGGCGAGGAGTGCTGCCTCACCGGCTTCCACACCGCCGACTGCGCAGCCTGCCTGCCTCAGATGGACATCGTCATCCTCATGGTCAAGGCCACTCAGACCGATGACGTCATGCCCGACGTCATGCACTGCGTTGGTCCGGACACCGTGCTCGTCTCTCTGCAAAACGGCATAGGCAACGACGAAATACTCGCAAAATACGTCCCCGCCGGGCGTATAATGTACGGGGCCGGCGTCATCGGCACCGAACTCAAAGGCCCCGGTATCTGCGTATCCAAGCCCGAAGACGGCATCCAGATGTTCTTCGGCGCCGTGGAAAAGTCCCCGCAGACGGACAAGGCCGGCAAGTACCTCGAAGAGTGCTTCGAGCGCGGCGGCTGCCACGCCAGCTTCGAGGACGACGTGCGCGTCCTCCTCTGGAAAAAGGCCGTCACCAACAGCGGCTACAACGCCGTGTGTACCGTGACCCGTATGCGTCTCCGCTACGTCATGGACAACGAGTGGGGCATGAAGCTCCTCATGAACGTGTGGAAGGAAGGCTGCGCCGTGGCCAAGGCCCTCGGCGTCGGCGACATCTGGCCGCTCATAGAAGGCGATATAGAAAACCTGCGTGAAAACCTCGGCGACTACTACCCCAGCATGGCTCAGGACGCCGTCATCCACCACCGCCAGACCGAGATCAACGTCCTCAACGGCGCTATCTCGATGTACGGCGCAAGGCTGGGCGTCCCCACCCCGTACAACGATGTTCTCGCAGCCCTCGTCTCCTGCGTGCAGGACAACTATAATAATCAGTACGGGATGGAAAACGGCTGATCTGCGCATCCCGCCCCGTTGGGGCGTTAAGCTGCTCATAAGGCAGCATCAATAAGCATAGGAGGAAGAGAAATAATGAAAATCGCAATGGTAGGTTCCGGCGCTGCCGGCAGCGTGTTCGCCAGCTATCTCCGCGCGGGCGGGGCCGACATGACCCTCGTTGATCCGTACAAGGCTCACATGGACAAGGTCGCCCAGGATGGCATGAAGTTCACCATCTATCCCGACAAGACCACCATCCTCAAAGGCTTTAAGACCGCATACAGCGCCGACGACATCGGCATCATGGATATAGTCATCTTCATGACCAAGGCCAATCAGCTTGAGAACGCCATCGTCAGCGCCAAGCCCTGCATCGGCCCCAACACCGTCCTCGTTTCCCTCATCAACGGCCTCGGCAACGATGACAAGCTGCTCAAGTACTACCCCGCTTCCCGCTGCATGGTCGGCTCCGGCGTCATCGGCACCGCGCTCGACGGCCCTGGCGGCTGCATCTCCACCCCGAGCGAGGGCGTCATCATGAACTTCGGCGCGCTCGAGAATAACGAGCTCACCATCGCCGCCGGCAAGTACATGGAAGAGTGCTTCAACAAGGGCGACTGCGAGGCCGTGTTCCGTGAGGACGTCCTGCCCTTCATCTGGAAGAAGGTCATAGTCAACTGCACCGTCAACACCGTCTGCGCCGTCACCCGCCTGAAGATCGGCTACGTCGAGAACAACCCCTACGGCCAGAAGCTGTTCCACAACGTCATCCGCGAGTGCTGCGCCGTTGCCGAGCACAAGGGCGTCCACATCGACCCCGACGAATTCATCCGCGTCGACCACCAGCACATCATCGACAACATCAGCGACTACTATCCCAGCATGGCTCAGGATATGCTCTACAAGAAGCTGCGCACCGAGGTCGACACCCTGACCGGCACGATCAGCGACTACGGCAAGCAGTTCAACGTCCCCACCCCGACCTGCGACGTGCTCAGCGACATAGTCCGCTGCATCCAGGACAACTACGACAACCAGTACGGCGAGAAGAACGGCGCCGTCAACGCCTGAGGCTCCAGGCCGAAAAGGCCCCGGGCAATGGGGAGCAATGGAGGTAGGTTATGAAAGAGGTCATAGTTCTCATCGGTAATTACGGCTCGGGCAAGACCGAGCTCGCGCTCAACTTTGCCTTTCAGGCTGCAAACCAGGGAAAAAAGGTCGAGCTGCTCGACCTGGACATGGTCAACACCTATTTCCGTCTCACTGACCGCAGCGGGCTTATAAATTCCAAGGAGATCCGACTTGTCTCCCCGAATTTTGTCCACTCCAGTGTAGAAACGCTCTCCCTGCCTGCGGAGGTGGCCTCTGCATTTGCCCTCGACTGGGACACCGTCATCTTCGACGTGGGCGGCGATCCCGCCGGAGCCACGGCCCTGGGCAGGTACCGCGAAGACTTTGACGCGCTACCCGAGGGCAGCCTCACCGTGCTCAACGTTGTCAACACTCGCCGGCCCATGGCGGGAACGCCCGAAAAGCTGATCCATCTCATGGAGGGCATGGAGCGGCACTCCCGCCAGAAGGTCACCGGCTTCGTGAACAACACCAACCTCGCGCGCCTGGCCAACATCGATGACCTGCGCGACGGCTATGAGGTCATCAGGGAGGCCAGCGAGCGCTCCGGCGTTCCCGTCCTCTATACCTCCGGCCGGCCGGACCTTCTTGAACAGTTCCTCGCCGAAGGGCATGACCCCAAGTACATCGGCAAGCCGATGCCGATACAAACTTATATGCACCGCGACTGGGAGACTTTTACCCGCGAAGGGCTGTGAGTTTTCCAGGCGCGTGGCAATACAAACACCATCCGCAGAAACCTGTATGAACAAATATCGTAGAAATGAGGTAGAAGCATGGTAAAGTTCACCATCAACGAAGAGCTGTGCAAGGGTTGCGGCCTCTGCGTCCGCGCATGCCCCAAGAAGATCCTGCAGCTCTCCAAAACCAAGCTGAACGCCAAGGGCTACCATCCGGCTGAGATGACCGACATCTCGGCCTGTATAGCTTGCGCGTCCTGCGCCCGTACGTGTCCCGATGTGGTAATCCGCATCGAGAAGGAATGAGGAGGAACGAGATATGGCATTGACTCTTATGAAGGGCAGCGAAGCCATAGCCGAGGCCGCCATCCGTGCCGGCTGCCGCTACTTCTTCGGCTACCCCATAACCCCGCAGACTGAGATCCCCGAGTACATGTCTGAGCGTATGCCCGAGATCGGCGGCTGCTTCCTGCAGGCCGAGAGCGAGGTCGGCGCCATCAACATGGTCTACGGCGCTGCCGGCACCGGCGAGCGCGTGCTCACCAGCTCCTCCTCCCCCGGCGTCTCCCTGAAGCAGGAGGGCATCTCCTACATAGCCGGCGCCCAGCTGCCCTGCGTCATCATGAACGTCATGCGCGGCGGCCCCGGCCTCGGCTCCATTCAGGCCGGCCAGGGCGACTACTTCCAGGCCACCAAGGGCGGCGGCCACGGTGACTATCGCCTCGTCGTCTTCGCCCCCGCCTCCGTCCAGGAGTCCATCGACCTCATGAGCGTCGCTTTCGACACCGCCGACAAGTATCAGTGCCCCGTCATGATCGTGGCGGACGGCATGATCTGCCAGATGATGGAGCCCGTTGTCCTCCCCGAGATGAAGGAGTACAAGGTCGACCTCGAGAAGAAGCCCTGGGCCGCCAACGGCCACGGTTTCTCCAAGAAGAGCGGCCGCAGCATCGTCAACTCCATGTACATCACCACCGAGGCCCTCAGCGAGCACAATGAGGTCCTGCAGGCCTGCTATCGCGAGATCGAGAAGAACGAGATCCGCTACGAGGCCTACAACATGGAAAATGCCGAGATCATCGTCACCGCTTTCGGCACCGTCGCGCGTATCGCCAAGAGCGCCATCGACGAGCTGAAGGAGGAGGGCATCAACATCGGTATGCTCCGCCCCATCACCCTCTGGCCCTTCCCGACCAAGGCGCTGCATGACGCCGCCGTCGCGCCGGGCGTCAAGGCCGTTCTCGACGTCGAGCTCAACGCCGGCCAGATGCTCGAGGATGTGAAGCTCGCCGTCAACGGCGAAAACAAGGTTGACTTCTTCGGCCACTACGGCAGCCAGATGCCCACGCCCGAAGAGATCAAAGCCAAGCTGCTCAGCATGAGGGAGGTATTGTAATGGCCGTAGTATTTGAGAAGACCAAAATGCTGACCGATACCGTGTTCCACTACTGCCCCGGCTGCAACCACGGTATCGCGCACCGTCTGGTCGCTGAGACTATAGAGGAACTGGGCCTTGAGGACAACGTCATTGGCGTCGCCCCGGTCGGCTGCTCCGTTTTTGCTTACGATTACTTCAACTGCGACATGTACGAGGCCGCGCATGGCCGCGCCCCCGCTGTCGCCACCGGCATCAAGCGCGTCCACCCGGACACCTGCGTGTTCACCTACCAGGGCGACGGCGACCTCGCCTCCATCGGCACCAATGAGATCGTCCACGCCACTCACCGCGGTGAGAAGCTCACCGTTATCTTCATCAACAACGCCATCTACGGCATGACCGGCGGTCAGATGGCCCCCACCACCCTCATCGGCCAGAAGACCACCACCAGCCCCTATGGCCGCAAGGAGGAGTGGTCCGGCGCCCCCATCAAGGTCTGCGAGATGCTCTCTCAGATCCCCGACTGCTACTATGCCGAGCGTGTCGCCCTTAACTCCACCGCCAACATTATGAAGGCCAAGAAGGCCATCACCAAGGCTTTCAAGTACCAGATGGAGGGCCACGGCCTGAACATCGTCGAGATCCTTTCCACCTGCCCGACCAACTGGGGCCTGAGCCCGGTCGAGGCCCTGAAGTGGCTCGAGGACAACATGATCCCGTACTACCCGCTGGGTGTATACAAGGATAAGGGGGCCGAGTAAGATATGAAGGAACAGTGTATATTCGCAGGCTTTGGCGGACAGGGCATGCTGCTCATCGGCAAGTTCCTTGCCGAGGCCGGCATGGAGACCGGCAAGCACGTTTCCTGGCTGCCCAGCTACGGCCCTGAGATGCGCGGCGGTACCGCCAACTGCTCCGTCGTCGTCTCCGACAAGCCCGTCGCCAGCCCGCTGATCGCCATGGCCGACACCATCCTCGCCATGAACAAGCCCTCTCTGCTCAAGTTCGAGGGCGATGTCAAGCCGGGCGGCCTGCTGCTCATCAACAGCAGCATCATCGATATCAAGACCTCCCGCACCGATGTCGACGCCGTCTACGTTCCCTGCAACGAGATAGCTGAGAGCGTCAGCAACCCGAAGGGTGCCAACGTGGTCTTCCTTGGCGCATACGTCGCCAAGAAGCCCGAGGTCATCTCCGAGGAGGCCATCATCGAGGCCATCCGCGTCGAGCTCGGCGAGAAGAAGGCCAGGTTCCTCGAGGGCAACATCAAGGCTCTCAAGGCCGGCATGGAGTACGTCAAGAATCTCGGCTGAGTCCAATAACACAAAACCGGCCCCCTTTTCAGGGGGCCGGTTATTTTTATGCTGAGATAACGCTAGTGGAAAATTCACGGTGCGCCGCTCCTGTGCTTCATCAAGCAAGCTCCCGGGGCTGAGCTCTCACTCGCGCTTCGCTCGGGAGGCTTTTTCCCTGTCGGGGTAGGGATGGGGCAGATTCCAGCGGAAATAGGCCGAGAGAAAGCGCAGCACCACGACGCAGACCATGCCCGCCACAACCGACACGCTCTCACCTGCCACGCCGCGAAGCAGCACACACACCACGGCGCCCAGCAGCGAGGCGCAGGCGTAGACGTGCTTGACGAATATGTACGGCATGTCGCCCGCCATCACGTCCCGGAGCACTCCCCCGCCGACACCGGTCACAACGCCGACGAATACCAGCAGGAAGGGCCCCCGCTGGCCCAGCTCAAAGGCCGCGCCTATGCCTGTCACAGTGAAGGCGCCAAGGCCCAGGCTGTCCATGACCAGCATCGAGATATCGTAGAACTGATGCCGGCCCTCGAACCAGCCGCGGCGCGCAACTATGAACACGATTATCGCCGCCGCTATCGCAAGGCAGGCGTAGATGGGGTCCTGAAAGGTGCGAGGCGGCGTGCTGCCGAGGATGAGGTCGCGTATTACTCCGCCGCCCACCGCCGTAGTGAGGCCCAGTATGGCCACGCCGAAGATGTCCATGTTCTTCTTTATGCCCGTCATGGCTCCCGAGGCCGCGAAGGCCACGGTGCCTATGAGCTCGAGCACCAGTATGAGCGTATCCATGCCCAGAACCCCCTTATATCTCCGGCGGCGCCAGAATAGCTACCTGGGCCGGAGTATCGGCGTCGAGCGTGAGATTGTCCGTGTCATACCTCCGCACGAGCGCCTCGCCAAAGAGACCGGCGAACTCGTCCACCGGGCGGAGCCGACGGTTCCCGCGCCCGTCCCCGCCGTAGTGCATCGGCAGCACCAGCCGTGCGCCGGAGGCGAGGCAGAGCTCGTAGGCGGCGTAGGGCTCTATCGTCAATATTCCGCCCGCGGGCGCCATTATCGCGTCGCAGCCGCGTATGCGCTCCAGCTGCTCGTCCGTGAGGCGACAGCCCAAATCGCCCAGGTGCACTATTTTCAGCCCCTCGGCGCGCAGGATGTGGACACGGTTCCCTCCGCGCAGGCGGCCGCCGAGCACGTCGTGATACGTCTCGAGCGTCTCCACCTCAAAGGGGTCCGGCGCGCCGCCGCGGCGCAGCTCCACTGCCTCCGTCCAACCGTGGCCGTAATGCTCATGGCTGCACAGCACCGCATCAGCGCTGAGCCGCAGCTCCGGATAGCCGCAGAGCTCCCGGTGGCAGTAGGGGTCAAGCACCAGCGAAAAACCGCCGGATACCAGCTCGAAGCAGGAGTGGCCGTGCCATATGATTTTCATCGCAAATCCTCCCGTCAGCCCCACCGTGACTGTTCTTCTCACCCCGCTGGAGCTTGAAAGTTGAAATCTTTCCCCACTTGTGCTAAAATACAGCATACCTTTGCAACAAGGAGAAAGACATGATAAAGAAAACGCTTTGCCTTATTATCGCGGCCTGCCTTGTTCTGGCCGTACCCGCTCTCGCTGCGGACACGCCCGCGCTGCGCACCAGTGAAGCCGGCATCGCCTTCATCAAGGACAAAGAAGGCTTCGCCGCCACCGCTTATGAGGACTCCCTCGGCTGGGCTATTGGCTACGGCACCCGCTGTGAGCCCGGCGAATACCCCAATGGCATCACCGAGGCCGAGGCCGACGCCCTTCTGCGCGAACACCTCGTCGAGACCGAAAGCTACATAGACTCCGCCATGGCCTCCCTGGGCGTCACGCTCAATCAGCACCAGTACGACGCCCTCGCCAGCCTCACCTACAACATAGGCGTCGGCTGGTTCAACAGCGGATACAGGCTCTACAACATGCTCGCCGCGGGTATACAGTACTACACGGATGAGTACATCGTCAACACCTTTGCCCGTTACAGCAACAGCGCCTCCGGCGAAGGCACGCTCGACGCTCTGGTGGAGCGTCGGCTCGAGGAGGCCCTCATCTTCCTCTACGGCGACTACGAGTTCGGCGGCACCCCGCTCTATGAGTACGAGTACAAGGAGCTTGACGACGGCGACTACGAGCTCTTCCACCGCGTCTGGGCCGAGTACTCCCCCGCCAAATTCAGCGACGTGCCCTATGAGCAGTGGTACTATGAGTACGTCTCCCCCCTCACCTACGCCGGCATAATGGACGGCTATGAGGACGGAAGCTTCCGCCCCGGCAACAGCGTTACCGCCGGTGAAGCGCTCAAGCTCATCCTCCTCGCCGCCGGCTACCCCGTCCAGGAACGCACCAGCTCCCACTGGGCCAGCGGCTATTTCGACCTCGCCGTCTCCCAGGGACTCATCTCCTACGACGACATCGCCTCGCTCGACGAGCCCGTGACGCGGCTCTTCATCGCCAAGCTTGCCGCCCGCGCGCTGAACCTTCAGCCCGACGGGAGCGCACACTTTGCCGACACCAGCGACCCCTACGTCGGCGCGCTCTACAACGCCGGCATCGTCGAGGGCAGCTACTCCGGCAGCCAGCTGGTCTATCTCCCCGGCAACAACATAAGCCGCGCAGAGATAAGCGCCATCATCTGGCGCATCTACAACCTCGACTGAGTGCACAACAGCAAAGCCGCCCGGATGTATCCGGGCGGCTTTTTTGCCGCTTAAAGCGCCTCCAGCCTCTCCACTATCGTGCGCAGCACCCGGTAAAAGGCCGCAAGCTCCTCCGGCGGGATATCCCCGCTGACGCTCTGGAGCTTTTCGTCGACGATATCCACCATGCCAGCGGCGGCCGCACGTCCCTCCTCCGTGAGCGTGAGCGCGCCGCGATAGCGCCTCCGCGGCCCCGGCGCGGCCTCGCAGATAAGCCCCAGCGCCGTCAGCTCTGCCGCCACGCGCGATATCTGCGCCCGGTCCACGCCGCAGACCGCGGCCAGCTCCGTCGCCGTAAGGCCCTCCTCCCGCTCGCAGAGCGCCAGCAGGCATGAGACGTGCACGCCGCGCAGCCCGTAGCTGCGCACGTTCTCAGTCTTCGCCCGCTGCAGCGCCTTCTCCGCCCGGGATATGAGGCCGCTGAACTCCTGAAACCTCTCAGAATACATGGCTCCAGCCTCCTTGCTGCCGCTATGATAACTCAAAGATGTTGACAAGTCAACATTTTAGGAGTATAGTTTGTTGACTGCTCAACATTCTAAATCAAACTGGAGGCTGACATGGCAATAAGGATAATCACTGATTCTACGGCGGATTTCACGCGGGAGGAGGCGTCCGAGCTCGGGCTGGAGATAGTGCCGCTCAAGACGCGCTTCGGCGATGAGGAGTACATAGACGGGGTGACCATATCGCCCAGGGAGTTTTACGAGAAGCTGGTGGAGAGCGATGCTCTGCCGACGACAAGCCAGCCCTCCCCGGCTGAGTTTGAGGCGATGTACGACCGCGTGCTGGGCCCGGAGGACGAAGCGGTTGTGATAACGATATCGGCGGCGCTGTCCGGTACCTGCCAGAGCGCGGTGATAGCCGCGGAGAAATACGATGGCCGCGTGCAGGTGGTCGACAGCCTCAGCGCCTCGATAGGCGCGCAGATACTGGTGCGCCGGGCGCTGGAGCTTGCCCCGGAAGCCTCCAACGCGGCGGAGCTTGCGGCAAAGCTGGAAAAGGAGCGCGAGCAGGTCTGCGTGATAGCGCTGCTGGATACCCTGGAGTATCTCAAGCGCGGCGGAAGGATCTCCTCTGCCGTGGCCTTTGCCGGCGGGGTGCTGGCGATAAAGCCCGTTGTGACCATCAAGGACGGGCTGGTGCAGCTCGTGGGCCGGGCGCGCGGCTCAAAGAACGGGAACAACCTGCTCTCCGAGTTCATAAACAAGCGCGGCGGCGTGGACTTTGACCGTCCGCACACACTGGGCTACACCGGACTCTCCGACGCGCTGCTTCAGAAGTACATGCGCGACAGCGCGTATCTGTGGACGGACCACGCGGAGAGCCTGCCCGTCAGCCTTATCGGCTCCGTCATCGGCTCGCACGGCGGCCCGGGCGCCATCGCCGTGGCCTTTTTCCAGAAGGCAGACTGAATGCCTCATATGTTTAAGCGGGACCCTCGCCGGGGCCCCGCTTTTTTGCTGTTTACAGTTCAAACCGCCCTTGCGGCTATGCTCAGCCGCCAAATTTGAGGCAGATCATGCCTGCGGCGGCATATTTACTTGATTTTTTCATATTTTTAGTGTACAGTAGGCTTTCGGCGCAGCAAAGCGCCGCTGATTGGGGGTATATCCTTGGCTGAGCCCAAAAAGCAAAACTATCTGCACGGCGCGGCAATACTCGCCGCGGGCGTTGTTATCATGAAGATCCTCGGCGCTATCTACAAGATACCGCTGGGGAATATCCTCGGCGACGAGGGCTACACGCACTTCCTCGTGGCCTACAACATATACAGTGTGTTCCTCACCGTCGCGACGGCGGGTCTGCCTGTGGCGCTCTCCCGCATGATAAGCGAGGCCAACACGATGAACCGGCCGAACCAGGTCAAGCGCATCTTCTCCGTTGCCTGGCTCACCTTCTGCGTGCTGGGCATAATCTGCACGCTCATCATGTTCCTCTTCCCGACGGAGCTTGCCGACGCGCTCAACGACGTTGAGGCCTCGCAGAGCATACTTGCGCTCTCCCCGGCGGTGCTGCTGGTCTGCCTGACCAGCGCCTACCGCGGCTACTGCCAGGGCCACGAGAACATGACTCCCACCACCATAGGTCAGGTGCTCGAGGTGCTCATAAAGGTCGTGGTCGGCCTTGTGCTGGCCTGGTACCTCAGGGACCTGGGCAAGAGCCTGCCCCTCGTCTCCGCGGGCGCGATCTTCGGCGTCACCGCGGGTTCTCTGGCCGCGCTCATCTACATGTTCGCGTACAAGCGGCGCTGCTACTCCTCCCTGCCCGCGGGCAGCGACACGCCCGAGAGCAGCAGCCGCATCTTCAAGACGCTGCTGAAGGTCGGTATTCCGATAACGCTCGGCTCCTCCGTCCTCTCGCTCATAAACCTGGTTGATTCCGGCCTCTGCATGGGCCGGCTCCAGGACGCAGCGGGCTTCTCCTACGCCGACGCCAAGGTGCTCTACGGCGTCTACGGCAAGGCGCAGACGCTCTACAACCTGCCCGCGGCCTTCATCACGCCGCTGACCATCTCCGTGGTGCCCGCCATCGCCGCCTGCCGCGTCACAAACCGCGGGCGCGAGAGCTCCCGCATCGCAGAAAACTCCCTGCGCATCGCCACGGTCATCGCCCTGCCCATGGGCGTCGGCCTCTCGGTGCTCTCCTATCCCATCATGACGGTCATCTACCCCGGCAGCCACGAGGCCGGACCGGAGCTGCTGATGCTGATGGGCGCCGCCTCCTTCTTCGTCTGCATGGCACTGATGATGAACGCCATACTCCAGGCGGGCGGAAACGAGAAGTACCCCATTTACTCCATGATAATCGGCGGCATCGTCAAGATCGCCGTGAACTGGTTCCTAGTCGCCGACCCGAACATCAACATTCTCGGCGCGCCCATAGGCACGCTCAGCTGCTATGCCGTCATGTGTGTCATGGACTATATCTTCCTCTGCCGCGTCATGCCCGACAGGCCGAGGCTGGGCCGCATACTTGCGCGTCCGGTGCTCAGCTGCGCGGCCATGGGTCTCACCGCCTGGGCGGTCTACGGGCTCTCCATGCGCTTCATAGGCGGCGCGGATGCGGGCCGTCTCATGATGGCGCTCTGCATGTGCCTCGCCATAGGCGCGGCCGTCATAGTCTACCTCGTCCTCACCGTGCTGACGCGCGCCGTCACCTATGAGGACATGAAGCTCATCCCCAAGGGCGAAAAGCTGGCGCGTCTGCTGCGCATAAAGCCCTGACGGGTGACATAATAAAAAAGCCTGTATTTTCAAGGCTTTTTTGGGCAGAAATACTTGCGGAAGGGGTTATAGTGTGGTAGATTTTGTTTGCAAAGAGAGCTATGACCTCCGGGACTTCATAGCCCTTATCGACTATCTGCGTTCTCCTAAGGGCTGCCCCTGGGACAGGGAGCAGACCCATGAGAGCATCAGGCGCAACGTGCTGGAGGAGGCCTACGAGGTCTGCGAGGCGATAGACGAGGGCAGCCCGGAGCATCTGTGCGAGGAGCTGGGCGACCTGCTGATGCAGGTCATTTTCCATGCCAGTATGTCAAAGGACGAGGGCGGCTTTGATATGGACGCCATCGCCGACATGGCATGCAAGAAGCTGGTGCACCGTCACCCGCACGTCTTCGGCGCCGTCGCGGCGGACACTCCCGAGAAGGTGCTCGAAAACTGGGACGCCATCAAGCGCGCAGACCGCGCGCAGCAGACGGCCGCCTCGGCCATGGACGGCATTTCCCACGGCCTGCCCGGGCTCATGCGCTCCGAGAAGATACAGAACAAGGCCGCAAAGCTCGGCTTTGACTGGCCCGCCGTCGGCGGAGCGATGGACAAGCTCCGCGAGGAGGTAGGCGAGCTTCAGGAGGGTATAGACGCCGACGACCTGGAGAATATAAAGGAAGAACTGGGCGATGTGCTCTTCTCCGCCGTGAATGTGGCAAGGTTCTACAAGCTCGACTCCGAACAGCTCATGCACGCGGCCTGCGAGAAGTTCATACGGCGCTTCCGCTACATCGAGGACGGCGCAGCTAAGCGCGGCCGCTCTCTCGAGGACATGAGCCTTGACGAGATGGAGGAGATCTATCAGGAGGCCAGGCACGAGCTCGAGGGCAAGGAACCCGTCCCCGTCGAACACCGTGAGTAATTTGCGCCGAATTGTGGAATAGGGGCAAATCTCTATAAATTGATCAACACAAACATTTTTCAGGAGGAATACCAATGAATAAGGCAGAACTCATCTCCGCCGTGGCCGAGAAGACCGGCCTGTCCAAGAAGGACACCGAGTCCGTCATCACCGCCGCCCTGGATGTCATCTCCGCCG
>URDK01000064.1 GCA_900546485.1 uncultured Eubacteriales bacterium | reverse complement strand
CTTCAAGGAGGAAAACGCAGCCGGGCGCTGGCAGTCGCCCCGCAGGGCGGGTTTGGATTATGCCGCCCACGCTAAACTCAGCCGTAGTAGTTCAGCGCCAGGCTGTAAACAACTATGGCGTTGACGGAGCCGGAATTGAGCATGTCGAAAAGGCTCTGCGTGCCGCCCGAAACGCGCTTTATCTGGCCGAGACGCTCCACGAGCTTCTCGTTCCCGCTCAGGGCGTCCATGAACTTCTGCTCCACCGTCATGGCCAGCGTGCCGTCCTTGAGGCCGCGCAGGCTCTTGGGCCCGCCCTGGGCCAGGGTGACGACGACGATGTCGTTCGTCAGGTAGGGCGAGGTGACCTCGTAGTCGACGTCCTCACGCTCGAGCGCAAGGCCGCCCCAGGCGACGTCTATGTTGCCGCTGGAGAGCTCCACGTAGGCGTTCTCGGCCTTGATGGAGATGAACTTCGCCTCCCAGCCGAGGCGGCTGCACACCTCGCGCGCCAGCTCCACATCGAAGCCGGAGTATGTATCGCCGTCAAGGTAGCTCATGGGAAAGGCGTCCGCGTCCACGCCGATGAGCAGCGTGCGCGGCGCAGCCTGGCCGACCTGGTCGAGGGCGTTGATGTTCTTTGAAAAGCTGGTCTTGTCCTCGCCGAACCACTTGTAGGCGAGGGTGCTGACCGTGCCGTCGGCCGCCAGGGTCTGGAGCGCGGCATCGACATAGTAACGCACATAGTCGTTCTCGCGGTAGCCTATGGAAAACTCCTGCGTCGTGAGCGTCTCAAGCACACGGTAGCGGCCCACGACCTTGCCGCAGCCGGAAAGCGGAAGCATCAGGCATACGACGAGCAGCAGCGCCGCGAGCTTTATGGACTTTTTCAAGCGGCACCGCCTCCAAATGAGAAAGTTGCGCGCGCCTCACGGCACGCGCAACTATAATAAAGTAATCTCAGACCTTATTCAAGTGGAAATTTGTAAATAATCGTCGATTACTGCCCGTAGCTGGAGAGGAAGCGCCTCGTGCGCTCCATCTTCGGGTTGTCGATTATCTCGGGCCCGCCCTGCTCGACGATGAAGCCGCCGTCCATGAAGATGATGCGGTCGGAGACCTCGCGGGCGAAGTGCATCTCGTGCGTGACGATTATCATCGTGGTCCTGCGCTCGGCGAGCTCGCGGATGACGCGGAGCACCTCTCCGGTGAGCTCGGGGTCGAGGGCGCTGGTGGGCTCGTCAAAGCAGAGGATGTCCGGGTGCATCGCAAGTGCGCGGGCTATGGCCACGCGCTGCTGCTGGCCGCCGGAGAGCTGATGCGGATAGTGGCCCGTGCGGTCCGAGAGGCCCATGGCCGCGAGCAGCTCCAGCCCTTCCTGGTCTATGGCCTCATAGATGGCCTTTTTGTTCTGCTTGAAGTCCGCTCGCTCCTTCGCAAGCAGCTTGCTGGCGAGGGTTACGTTTCCAAGCGCGGTGTACTGCGGAAAGAGGTTGAAGCTCTGGAACACCAGTCCGAAGTGGAGCCTCTTGCGCCGCACGTCGGCCTCGCGCCGCGTGGCGGGGTCGGCCGCATCGAAGAGCACCTCGCCCTTGACGGCGATGCTGCCCGCGTCCGGCGTCTCGAGGAAGTTGAGGCACCTGAGCAGCGTGGTCTTGCCGCTGCCGGAGGAGCCGATTATACTGAGCGCCTGCCCCTCCTCAAGGGAGAAGCTGATGTCGTTGAGGACCTTGGTCTTGTCAAAGTGCTTTTCAAGGTTTTTGACTTCCAGTATCGACATTTTTCCGCCCCCTTACCTGAAAAACTCGAGCTTGCGCTCCAGCCTGCCGAGCAGGAAGGAGACGACGCCGTTGAAGATGAGGTAGTATATACCCGTGAAGAACAGCGGCCAGATGAGACCGGAGTAGCCGTGCGAGCCCTTGAGGAAGGCGTAGCCGGCCCAGATGACCTCCTGGTAGGAGATGATGCGCGCGAGGGAGGTGTCCTTGACGAGGGTGATGACCTCGTTGGCCATGGGCGGCACGATGCGCTTTATCATCTGCAAAAGCGTGACGTGGCGGAAGATCTGAGCCTTCGTCATGCCCAGCACCTGTCCCGCCTCCTGCTGACCGACGGGCACGCCCTGGATGCCGCCGCGGTAGATCTCGGAGAAGTAGCAGGCGTAGTTGATGACGAACATCACCGCCGCCGCGGCGAAGCGCCCCTCAGGGAAGGACCAGGGGTTGTTGTAACCGGGTATGTAGAAGATGATGAGCAGCTGCAGCATCAGCGGCGTGCCGCGGATGACCCAGACCACCAGGCGGCTGATGAGCGAGATCGGACGGAAGCCGAGCAGCAACTTAGCAAGCCGCCGCAGCCACTTCACCTTGGACTTCACCTCGGCCTCGACCAGCTCCTTGCCCTTGTATACCGCGGTCTCCCCGTTTTCCATGGCCCGGGCAAGGGCCTCGCCCTGCGAAAAGTATTTCCGCCCCAGGAAGCCCAGAGGCGCCCAGCGGCTCATGGAGCCGAAGCAGATCACGAGCCCCAGGGGTATGGAGCCTACGAGCGTCACGACAAAGAGCTTGAGCGTCTGCAGAAAGCCCTCGTTGAGCGCGCTTATAACGGTCTCTATCATGTGCTTGGGACCACTCCTATCCGTGCCGAAAGCAGAGGGCCGGCAAGCCCTCTGCTTTTGGCTTATTCTCTCGATTTGTTATTCAGGGCTCACTCCTGAGCGATCAGGGCAGCGGAGACGCCGTAGGTCTCAGCCAGCTCCTGCATGGTACCGTCGGCCCAGGCGGAGGCGAAGAACTCGTTGAGCGCGGCGGCAAGGTCGCTGCCCTTGCGGAAGCCGACGCCATACTCCTCGCTGTTGAGGCTGATGGTGTAGGTGAGGTCGGCATAGCTGGTGCCCTCGCCGACCATGGCGGCGGCCATCAGGCTGTCGATGATGGCGGCGTCACAGGTGCCGGAGCTGACCTCGAGCACCGCGGTGGCCTGGTCGACGACCGGGGTGTAATTGAAGCCGTTCTCAATGGCCATGGTCTCACCGGCGGAGCCGCTCTCGACGGCGAACTGGAGGTCGGCCATGCTGGCGGCGTCGGGGTAATCTTCAGCGATGTCGGCGGGCAGGATGACGACCTGGGCGTTGTTGCAGTAGGCATTGGAGCACTCCATGGCGGAGAGGACCTCATCGGTGAGGGTCATGCCGTTCCAGACCACGTCGATGGTCTTGCCGTCGAGCTCGAAGACCTTGTTGTCCCACTCGATCTCCTGGAACTGCACCTCGACGCCGAGGCTCTCGGCGAAGGCCTTGGCGAGGTCGGCGTCAAAGCCTATCCACTCGCCGTTCTCGTTCTGATAATCCATGGGCTCGAAGTTGGTGATGCCGACGATGAGGGTGCCCTTCTCCTGAACGTAGGCAAGGTCGCTCTCGGCGGCGGGGGACTCGTCCGCGGGGGCCTCGCTCTCCGGGGCGTCGCTGGCGGGGGCCTCGCTCGGGTCGGTTGCGGCCTCACCGCAGGCGGCGAGGGCAAATATCATGCACAGTGCAAGCAGAAGCGCAAGTATCTTTTTCATTTCACATTTCTCCTTCATTCACTACCCGTTTTCAGCGGGCGTTATCATATTACCACATTAACGAGATAAAGCAATAGCTGCTTACCGTTTTACCTATGCGAATTTTGCACAGGTCGTCCGCGGCCGCGCCGGGCGTCCGGGCCTCACAGCTTGATTTAAGGTAGAGCTGGTAGTATAATTTTAGGGTTATGAGAACTTATGACGCTGGAAAATGTGATATAGCCGTAATAGGCGCGGGGCACGCGGGGATAGAAGCCGCGCTGGCCGCCGCGCGCCTCGGCATGGAGACGCTCTGTTTTGCGATAAACCTGGACACGGTGGGCAACATGCCCTGCAACCCGGCCATAGGCGGGACGGGCAAGGGCCACCTGGTGCGGGAGCTGGACGCCCTCGGCGGCGAGATGGCCCGTGCGGCGGACGCCGCCTGCATCCAGTACCGGATGCTGAACCTCGGCAAGGGCCCTGCGGTGCACTCGCTGCGCGCGCAGGCCGACCGGCGGCGCTATCAGGAGGTGATGAAGCGCACGCTCGAGCGGCAGGAGCACCTGCGGCTCATCCAGGCCGAGGTCGTGGACATAGGCGTTGAGTCGGGGCGCGTCGTCTCTGTGACGACGCACACGGGCGCGGTGTGGCGCTGCCGCGCCGCCGTGGTGGCGACGGGCACCTTCTTAAAAGGCCGCACCATCATCGGCGAGGTGCTGCGCGACTCGGGGCCGGACGGCCTTGCGCCATCTGGCCCGCTCTCGGAGCGGCTCGCCGCGCTGGGCCTTTCCCTCCGCCGCTTCAAGACGGGCACGCCCCCGCGCGTGAACGCCCGGAGCGTGGACTTCACCAAAATGCAGGTGCAGGAGGGCGACGCGGAGCCGGAGCCCTTCTCCTTTGAAACGGAGGAGGTACCCGAGAACCGCGCGCGCTGCTACCTCACCTACACGACGCCGGAGACGCACGAGATCATCCGCGCGAACCTCGACCGCTCGCCCATCTACTCGGGCGTCATCGAGGGCGTCGGCCCGCGCTACTGCCCGAGCATAGAGACCAAGGTCATGACCTTCCCGGACAAGGAGCGCCACCAGCTCTTCATAGAGCCGATGGGCCTCGGGACGGAGGAGCTCTATGTCCAGGGCTTCTCGAGCTCGATGCCCGAGGAGGTGCAGGTGCAGATGCTCCACAGCGTGCCCGGCCTCGAGCACGCGGAGATAATGCGCCCGGCCTACGCCATAGAATACGACTGCGTGGACCCGCTGGAGCTGCTGCCGACGCTGGAGACGCGCAAGGTCTCCGGCCTCTACGGCGCAGGGCAGTTCAACGGCTCCTCGGGCTACGAGGAGGCCGCCGTCCAGGGCTTTGCCGCGGGCGTGAACGCGGCGCTCAAGCTCCAGGGCCGCCCGCCCTTCGTGCTCCGCCGGAGCGAGGCGTACATCGGCGCGCTCATAGACGACCTCGTGACCCGCGGCACGAACGAGCCCTACCGCATGATGACCTCGCGCTCGGAATACCGGCTGCTGCTCCGTCAGGATAACGCCGACGAGCGGCTGACGCACATAGGCTATGAGCTCGGCCTCGTCTCGCGCGAGCGGCTTGAGGCCGTGAAGGCGAAATACGCCGCCGTGGACGCGGAGACAGCGCGGCTCGAGCGCACCCACGTCGCCCCGACGCCGGAGCTCTGCGCCGCGCTCTCGCGCCTCGGCACCGCCGCGCCCGCCTCGGGCGTGAGCCTCGCCGCGCTGCTGCGCCGCCCGCAGGTGGGCTACGCCGACCTCGCGCCCTTCGACCTGGAGCGGCCCGCGCTGCCGCGCGCGGTGACGCAGCAGGTGGAGATACGCCTGCGCTACGAGGGCTATATAAAGCGCCAGCTCAAGCAGGTGGAGGAGTTCGCGCGCATGGAAAACCGCGCGCTCCCCGCCGACGTCGACTACGAAAAGGTCCCCGGCCTCCGCACGGAGGCGAGGCAGAAGCTCGCAGCGCTCCGGCCCGAGAGCTTCGGCCGGGCCTCGAGAATATCCGGCGTGTCGCCCGCCGACATGGCGGCGCTCGCGATGTACATCGGGAGGGCCGGCAGATGAGCGAAATGGTCATACTCGGCTTCTCCGGCGGCGTGGACTCGGCCTGCGCCGCTGCGCTGCTGCTCCGCGAGGGCTATGACGTGCGCGGAGTCTACCTTGAGAACGGCTCCGGCGAGGCGGAGAGCGCCCGGCGCTGCGCAGAGGCCATGGGCCTGCCGCTGGAGCTTGTCGACGCGCGCGCGCAGCTGGAGGAGCAGGTCTGCCGTCCCTTCGCGGAGGCGTACCGCCGCGGCGAGACGCCGAGCCCCTGCGTGCTCTGCAACCCCGCAGTGAAACTGCGCATGCTCTGCGAGCAAGCCGACGCGCTGGGCGCAAAATACATCGCCACGGGCCACTACGCCCGCGCCGAGGGCGGCGCGCTCTTCATGGGCCGCCCGGAAAACGACCAGAGCTACATGCTCTGCCGCATCCTGCCCGAGCAGCTCGACCGCCTGCTCCTCCCCCTCGGCGGCATGATAAAGGCCGAGACGCGCGCCCTCGCGGCCTCGCTCGGCCTGCCCGCCGCGCAGAAACCCGACAGCATGGAGCTCTGCTTCGTTCCCGACGGCGACTATGCCGCCTGGCTGGAGCAGCGCGGCGACGCACCCGGGCCGGGGGACATCATCTATGACGGCAGGCCCGTCGCGAAGCACGGCGGCATCCACCGCTTCACCCTCGGCCAGCGCCGCGGCCTCGGCTACGCCGCGGGCAGGCGGGTCTACGTCTCGGAGATACGCCCCGATACGGGCGAGGTGGTGCTCGCGGACGGGGACGGGCTCTATTCGACCGAGTTCACCGCCTCCGACATGCGCTGGCTGGTCACGGCCCCGGACGCGCCCTTCGACTGCGAGGTCCGCGTCCGCCACTCGCGGACACTGACGAGCGCACGCGCCTACCCCGAGGGCGGCGGACGCCTGCGGATAGTCCCCGATGCCCCGCTCCGGGCCCCCACCCCCGGCCAGGCCGCCGCCATTTACCAGAACTGCCGTGTTCTGGGAGGCGGCTTCATTCTGCATGATACAAATTAGATACATTCCAATTGACAAGGACTTTTTTATAAGGTATTCTATAACTGTATTATTCTGTATGATACGCGTTAGTTGATAGGGCGGATGGAAAGATGATGATAAACATCAATTTCAGGGATTCACGGCCGATATACGAGCAGGTGAAGTCCACATTGAGGAAGCTTATCGTTTCGGGAGCCATGTCTCCGGACGAGAAGCTTCCCTCGGTGCGCGAACTTGCCGCTCAGCTCGTGATAAACCCCAACACCATACAGCGCGCCTACCGTGAGCTGGAGCAGGAGGGCTACATCATCTCCATCCCCGGCAAGGGCAGCTACGCGAATCTGAGCGTCCAGGTGGACGAGGGCCGCAAGAAGGAGCTGCTCTCGGAGCTGGACGAGATAGTCGCAGAGCTGCTGTTCCTGGGCATGACGCCGGACCAGCTCGACAAACGCATAAGGGAAAAGGAGGCCGCCCGGAATGGAGATTGAATTCAGGGACGTGGTCAAAAACTACGGCGGCCACAGGGCGCTGGACGGGCTGACGCTGAAGGCCCCCTCCGGCGCGGTATACGGACTTGTCGGCCCCAACGGAGCGGGCAAGACCACGGCTATGAAGCATTTGGCAGGCGTTCTGCGTCAGGACTCCGGTGAGGTCCTCTGCGACGGCGCGCCCGTCTTCGAAAACCCGGGAGTGAAGGGCCGCATCTTCTGCATTCCCGACGAGATATTCCACTTTCCGCAGGCGTCCATACTGGACATGATGCGGTTTTATCGCAGGCTCTACCCCGGCTTTGACGAAAAGCGCTTCGAGCATCTGCGCGAGGTGTTCGACCTCGATGTGAAGCAGCCGATGCGGCGCTTCTCGCGCGGCATGCTCAAGCAGGCGGCGTTCTGGCTGGCCATCTCGATGCGGCCGGAGCTGCTCATCCTGGACGAGCCGGTGGACGGGCTGGACCCCGTCATGCGCCGTCAGGTCTGGGCGCTCATAATGCAGGACGTGGCGGAGTACGGCACGACGGTGCTCATCTCCTCGCACAATCTGCGCGAGCTGGAGGACGTCTGCGACCGGGTCGGCATCATCGACCGAGGCAGGATGCTCCTCGAGCGCGTGCTCTCCGAATTGCAGGAGAACATGACGAAATTGCAGCTCGTGCTGCCCGAGGGTACGCCTGTTCCGTCGGAGCTCGACGTACTGCACAGCGCCGGTCCCGGCCGGCTCAAGACGCTCATAATCCGCGGCCGGGCCGACGAGGTCACGGCCAGGCTCGAGCGGCTCTCCCCCATTTTCATGGACGCCGTGCCGCTCACGCTGGAGGAGATATTCATATACGAACTCGGAGGTGAGGGCCATGAAGTCCGGGACATCATACTTTAACGGGCCGCTCTTCCGCCGGACCGTGATTCGGTTCTGGCCCATCTGGTTCGTCTATGCCTTTGCGCTCGCGCTGGCCGTCCCAGTTAACCTGAGCGGCAGCCTCTCTGGTCTGGAGCGCGCGTCCCAGGCCATCGACGCGGTGCGGATGGCGCAATATGTGCCTATAAGCGCCGTCTGCGACTTCGGCATGGCGGCGACGCCCATCGTGAGCTGCGCGGCGGCCATGGCGGTGTACTCCCACCTCTACTTCCCGCGCTCCGCTGCGGCTTACGGCGCGCTGCCCATACGTCGCGAGGGCATCTTCTGCTCCGTCACGGCGGCGGGTCTGCTGCCCATACTGGCGCTCAACCTCATCGCGGCCCTCGCCTGCCTCGCTGTAGGCGCAGCGTACTTTGATGCGGTCCTGCCCGCGGCGGCCACCTTCTTCGCCGCGATGAGCCTCATGACCCTCGCCTACTTCGGCATTGCTGCCCTCTGCGCCCAGCTCACAGGCAGTATCATCGCCCTGCCCATAATTTTCATAGTGGTCAATATCGCGGCCTCCGTGCTCGCCGACGTGGTGCTCAATGTCCTGGGCCGCTTCATCTACGGCTTTGTCTCGCGGGATTCGGGTATGGACATCTTCTCGCCCTTCATCGGCATCTCGCGCGGCGTGACCTACAAGTCCGTGATGGAAACTCAGGCGAACGGGCACTCCTACGTCGTCGGCCACTACCTTACCGGCTGGGGCCGCCTCATCTGTTACGCCGTATTCGGCACGCTTCTGCTAATCCCCTCCGCCGTGCTCTACAAGCTCAGGCGGCTCGAGACCTCCGGCGACGTCATCGCCATCGGCGTGCTGCGTCCGGTGTTCCGCTTTGCCTGCTCGCTAGCAGCCGGTCTGCTGCTCGCGGAGCTGCTCACCGAGCTGCTGGTCCCGGATATAGCCCGCATGGGTCTGGGCGGCGCCGCGGTCTTCGCGCTTTTCATGCTGCTCGGCTGCTTCATAGGCTGGGTGGCGGCAGAGATGCTGGTGCAAAAGAGCTTCCGCGTCTTCAAAATGGGCCGCTCCTGGGCGCTTTTGGGCGCGCTGTGGGTCCTGCTCTCGGCGCTGCTGCTGTGCTGCGAGCTGGACGTCTCCGGCTTTGAAACGCGCGTCCCCCGCGCGGACGAGGTCCGCTCCGTCACCATAGAAACCTACGGCGGCAGCGGCACCATGCAGCTGCGCGAGAGCGAGAACATTGACCTCGCCATCGAGCTCCACCAGCGCCTCGTGGACGAAAAGGCCCTGTACGACGCCGCGGATTACTCCCTCGACCCCACCGGGCCGCTGACCGTGAACTTCACCTACCAGCTCAAGGACGGCAGCCGCCTCACGCGCAGCTACCGTGCGAGCGTCGCCGTGTCACGTGACGACATTGAGCTGCTTGAGACCATTGCCAACACTACCGAGGGACTGCTCTCACGCAAGCTGCCCCAGATCGAGCCTACGGACTCCACCTTGGAATACGCAGTCGTGAACTGGGCCGTGCCAGACGGGGACGGCACCGCCGTGAAGTCCATCGAGCTCACCACCGACGAGGCCTTGGAGCTCTACAACGAGTGTATACTCCCGGACATGCGCGACGGGACCATCGGCATCGTCTGGTTCGAGGCGGACGATGAGTACCGCGACTCTGTCTACGACTGCTGCATCTCCATGGAGCTCCGCGCCCCCGGCCGGCTGCAGGAGGACTACGAGCAATACGAGACCTTCTACACCTACGCGACGGTCTGGTCGGAGCGCACAAACGCCTGGCTCGAAGCCCACGGCGTGGAGCCGAGCACCCTCTCGGAGCTCGGGAACGAGTATCTCTACTCGTAAAAAGGACACAAAGCTTCATATAATATAAGGAGCGCCGGCAATGCCGGCGCTCCTTTTACGTTCACAAATACATTGCGGAAACTTCAAATTTTTTTCGATGTTTGTTCATAGCCATGTCACAACTGACCGTTAATATAACGCACGTAAACAGAAATTCATGGAGGAATGAGCCATGTACCCATATGATGAAAACAATAACAACGTTCCCGAGAACGAGAACAACAGCGAGCCCCGCACCGACGCCCCTGCGGAGGACGGAAGCTACCGCATAGTGAAGCCCGACGCAGAGCGCAGCACCTGCTACCGCGACGCGAGCTACACCCCCCAGGGCGAGGCCTCGTTCGACAGCTACTATGTCCCCGGCGGGCGCGGCGGCAAGCCGGCCGAGCCGGAAAAGAAGCCCCACAAGCGCGGCATGGGTGCGGCCGGCATAATCGCCCTGTGCCTGGTGTGCGCACTGCTCGGCGGCGTCTCCGGCGGACTCATAGCAAACGCCAACCAGCCCGCCCAAGCGGTAGTAAGCGATGAGCCCGCCGCCACTGATCCCCTGACCCAGGTAAGCCCCAGCGCCAGCGGCACCACCACCAGCTCAGACGGTGAGGTGATGAGCGCCCGCGACATCTATTACAACCTCGCCTGTGAGCAGGTCGTCGGTATCCAGACCGACATCACCACCACCAACGTGTTCGGCATGACCGTCTCCGACTCTGTGTCCGGCTCCGGCTTCGTGATAAGCGAGGACGGCTACATCCTCACCAACTACCACGTCATCGAGGACGCCTACACAGGCGGCTATGAAGTCAAGGTCATGTTCTACAACGGCGATACCTACACCGCCGAGATCAAGGGCTTTGACCGCAACAACGACATCGCGGTCCTCAAGATAGACGCCGAAGGCCTCAACGCCGCCACTCTCGGCAGCAGCGACAGCCTCTATGTGGGCGACACGGTCTACGCCGTGGGCAACCCGCTCGGCGAGCTGAGCTACTCCATGACCAGCGGCATGGTCTCCGCCACCGACAGGCTCATCACCACCGAGGAAGGCACCATGACCATGTTCCAGTTTGACGCCGCCGTCAACGAAGGCAACTCCGGCGGCCCGGTGTACAACACCAGCGGCCAGGTTGTCGGCGTGGTCACCGCCAAGTCCAGCGAGGACGGCACCGAGGGCCTCGGCTTCGCGGTCCCCATTGACGACGCGGTCAGGATAGCCAACAGCGTCATCTCCGGTGAGCGCAGCCTCGACGCCGAGACCGGCAACGCGGCCCTCGGCATCACCGGCCAGAACGTTGACAGCATGGCTGCCCAGTACTACGGCTTCCCCACCGGCGTTTACGTCATGGAGGTCACCTCCGGCGGCGCGGCTGAGAAGGCCGGCATCAAGGCCTACGACATCATCACCGAGCTCGACGGCTACGCCGTCTCCAGCATGGATGAGCTCAAGCAGGAGCTCCTCTTCCACAGCGCGGGCGAGACCGCTGAGATAGTGGTCTGGCGCTCCGGCGAGTACCTTACCCTCACGATAACCTTCGACGAGAAGGCCGATGACAGCTCCACCAGTTCCGGTGGTCAGGTTCAGCCCGAGCAGCCCTCTTACTCCTGGCAGGATGGCAACTACCCCGGCTGACGGCTTATAACCTCCCGCGAGGGAGTTTATATAGAAAACCCCGATACGATATATTCTTCATTTTCACTCCTCTCTTTTTTGACAGGGAGCGCCCGGCCTGACCAGCCGGGCGCTTTCCTTATACTCAGGCGGCGCTGTGCCGCCCCTTCCCTGTGAGCTCATACGCTGTGCCCAACTCTCCCTGCCTCCTATTCCAAGCCGGCGGTGCCCGCGGCACGGCCTTCCGAAGAGTCTGCACACAAAAAAGCACCCGCCGTGCGGCGGGTGCTTTAGAGTGTCTATTTGCTTTTTCCTTACAGGAAGAAGTCCATGATCTGGCCGATGAGAACGATGACCATGCCGATGGGAGTGACCCACTTGAAGCAGAAGTTGAAGAAGCCGTAGCCCCAGAACTTGTGACCGGACTGCTCGCACTCTGCGACGACGAGGTCTTTGGTCTTGAACTTCCAGCCGATCAGCAGGCTCATTACCAGCGCGCCGAAGGGCATCAGGATACCTTCGCCTATGACGTCGAAGAAGTCAAGCCAGCAGTCTATGGCCATCGGGACCTCGCCTGCGTTGAGCTGCTCCGTGGTCATGCCCAGCAGGTGGTAGGGGGACGGGATGGCGGCGCCGCCGCTGCCCAGAGCGTCGAGGGCGACGGGGATGCCGACGATGAAGGTGAGAACAGCCGCAATGCAGGTGATCTTCTGGCGGTTGGGTTTCTTGCCCTTGTCGAGGTTCTTGTCGATCTGGTAGGTGCAGATGACCTCGAGCAGGGAGATGGAAGAAGTGATAGCCGCGATGAAGACCAGGAAGTAGAACATGAAACCGACGAAGTTGCCGAAGCTGCCCATGTTGAAGAAGACCTGCTGCATGGAGGAGAACAGGAGTCCCGGGCCGGAGCCGTACTCAACGCCGAAAGCAGCGCAGGCAGGCATGACGGCCATGGCGGCCATGAGGGCGGCCAGGGTATCGAAGCCGGGGATCATCAGGGCGTTTTTCTGAAGATCTTCCTTCTTGTCAAGGTAGGAGCCGTAGGTGATCATGGCGCCCATGCCTAGCGACAGCGAGAAGAACATCTGGCCGGCAGCGGACTTGACCACGTCGAAGAAGCCCTTGAAGGTGCTCAGAGGCTCGAAGTTGGGGCTGAAGATGAACTTGTAGCCCTCGCCCGCGCCGGGCTGAGTGGCTATGTAAACGATGACGAAGAGGAGCATGAAGAAGAGCGCCGGCATGGCGACGGAGGAGAACTTCTCAATGCCCTTTTCGATGCCGCCCATGACGATGATGATGTTTATCACCAGGAACAGCACGTGGAAGAAGATCATGCTGCTGTAATCGTAGAGCACGAAGCCGAAGAAGCCGGTGCCCTGTCCGGCGAAGCCGTCCACGCCGATGATCTGGAAGAAGAAGCCGAACATGTAGCGCATGACCATGCCGCCGAGAACGTTGTAGAACGCCAGCAGGCAGAAGGCCGAAAGAACGCCCAGGAAGCCGACCCATTTATACTTCTTGGCCAGCGCGGCATAAGCGCCGACGGCGCCCTTGCCGGTCTTACGGCCTATCGCCAGCTCGCCGAGCATGACGACGACGCCGACGAAAACGACCAGGAGCAGATACACAATCAGGAACGCGAAGCCGCCCTTCTGGCCCATCTTGTACGGGAAGCCCCAGATGTTGCCCAGGCCGACCGCGGAACCGACAGCAGCCATCAGGAAGCCGAAGTTGGAGCCCCATGAGCCGCGTTCATGCTGCAGATGCTGAGAATTTTCCATTAATTTCCCTCCCAAATTTAATTTTGCCGGTGTGTCATCCACATGCCGCACCGGCTCTCCCAATCCTTTGAGGACGTATCCCTCGTCCTCGTGTTTATAATTTACACCAAAAAAGCGCCGTTTACAAGTCTTTAATTAGTCCATAAAATTTCTTTATTCAAATTACTCATAAAAACACCATAAATTTCATTTTTTCTGTCAGATTTTTGTGCACATTGCCGGTGTGCCGAGAATTTGTCAAGATTTGAAGCTTTAGCTTGCAAATTCGCTAAATCAAATGCCGACACGGCGCATTTTATTCTTGATTTTGACGGGCATTCCTGTATAATTAGTATGTTTGTAAGAAAAGAGTATGCCGCGCTGCGGCTTGAAAACACATTTTCTTTGGGAGGAATACAAATGACTTACGAGATGGACATCGCCGGCTTAAAGCGCTCTCTGCCGCTCTGCCGTGTGACGGACGACCTGTACATAGGCGCCTTTGTCATGTTTGGGGATGTCGAGCTCACGGTACACTGCGCGGCGGAGCTTCTCAAGCGCGCGCCGGAGTACGACTATCTCATAGCGCCCGAGGCGAAGGCCATACCGCTGCTCTACGAGATGGCCCGTCAGTCCGGTGCGGAGAAGTATTTCCTGGCCCGCAAGGGCGCGAAGGCCTACATGACCGGCGTGTTCGAGGTCGAGGTCCGCTCCATAACCACGATGCACATCCAGAAGCTCGTCATCGACACTGCCGACGCGGAGATGATAAAGGGCAAGAAGGTCCTCATCGTCGACGACGTCATCTCCACGGGCGAGAGCCTGCACGCCATGGAGGAGCTCGTCAAGCGCGCGGGCGGCATAATAGCGGGCAAGATGGCCGTCCTGGCCGAGGGCGACGCGAAGGACAGGGACGACATCATCACCCTGGCCCCCCTGCCCCTGTTCAACGCCGACGGCACTGTGAAGGCGTAAAGGAATAATAAAAATGCCACCCGGCCTTTATGCCGGGTGGCGCTTTATCTGAGCCTTGCGAAAAACTCCGAGAGGATATCTGCACAATCCTTGCGGAGCACTCCCCCATACACTTTTGGCTTCCGTCCGTAGTTTTCCTCAAAGAGGTTGATGATGCTGCCGACGGAACCGCTCAGCGGCTCCTTCGCGCCGTAGGCGACGAGGGAGAGCCGGGCGTTTATTATGGCCCCGGCGCACATGGGGCAGGGCTCGAGCGTCACGGCTATGCCGCAGCCGGAGAGGTTCCAGCTACCGCGCTGGGCGCAGGCGGCGCGTATGGCCTCGACCTCGGCATGGGCGCAGGCGTCGCGGGCCTCCTCGCGGCGGTTGCGGCCCCGGCCTATTATCTCGCCGGCCTCGTCGAACACCACGCAGCCGACGGGTACCTCGCCCGCCTCCGCAGCCTCGCGTGCAAGTGCGAGGGCCTCGCGCATATACTTTTCCAAGTCCAAAATCTCACCGCCTGGAGTGTTTTTATGCTTTCTATTTTACTCATCGGCGTCGGTCTGTCAATGGACGCCTTTGCCGTCTCGGTAACGAGCGGGCTAACGGTCAAGGGTTTCGGCCCGAAGCACGCGGCCCTGTTGGGGCTTTATTTCGGCGGCTTTCAGTTTCTGATGCCGCTCATAGGCTACCTGCTGGGCAGCACGGTCAGCTCATTCGTGAGCGCTTATGCGCCGTACATCAGCTTTTTCCTGCTGGCCTTTGTCGGCGTGAAGATGCTTGTGGAGGCGATACGCGGCGGCGAGGCCGCGGCATGTACGCAGCTTAAGCACTCGCAGCTGCTGGTGATGGCCATAGCGACGAGTCTCGACGCGCTGGCGGTAGGCATTTCCTTTGCGTTCATGGACGTGCCGCTGCTGGCGAGCTGTCTTGTGATAGGCTGCACGACCTTTGTGCTCTGCTTCATTGGCGGCATGGTCGGCGGCAAGATACCCGGCATTTCCTGCAAGACCGCGGGCATCGCGGGCGGCGTGGTGCTCTGCGGAATAGGCGTAAAGCTTCTCATTGAGGGGCTTGTCGGCTGATTTGGAGGTAAGACATGGAGTTTCTCTACTTTCTCGAGAGCATACGCTGTCCCGCGCTTGACGCGGTGTTCCGTTTCATAACGGAGCTTGGCGGCGAGCTGGTGTACATGGCACTTGCCATTACGGTCTACTGGTGCGTGAGCAAGGGTCTGGGCTTCTACATACTGACCACGGGTTTTGTAGGCACCATTGCGAACCAGTTCATGAAGCTCTGCTTCCGCATCCCGCGGCCCTGGGTGCTCGACCCGGACTTCACCATTGTCGAATCGGCGCGTGCGGGGGCGACGGGCTACTCCTTCCCGAGCGGGCACACGCAAAACGCGTTCTCCTCCTTCGGCTGCCTCGGTATGTGGACGAAGCGCGGCTGGAGGGTGCTCTGCTTTGCCATCGTGGTGCTCATCGGGCTCTCGCGCATGTATCTGGGCGTGCACACGCCGCTGGACGTGGGCGTGGCCTTTGCGATGGGGCTGGTGCTGATACTGGTGCTCTACCCGCTGTTCCGGGACATTGAGCAGCATCCGAAGCGGATGTACGGCATCATCGGCGGGATGATAGTGCTGACGATAGCGTATCTGTGCTATGTCGAGCTCTGGCCCTTCCCGGAGGACATTGACGCGGAAAATCTGGCCTCTGGCATAGAGAACGGCTACAAGCTGCTGGGTGCGGCGAGCGCGATGCTGCTCTCCTACTGGCTGGACCAGCGGTATATACGGTTTGAAACGAAGGCCCCGCTTGCGGGCCAGGTGCTGAAGCTCGTCATTGGTCTTGCCATAGTTGTGGGCATCCGCACTGTGCTGAAGGCGCCCTTCTATGCTCTTTTCGGCGAGAACGGCGTGGCGGACGCCGCAAGGTACTTCCTCGTCGTGCTGTTCGCAGCCGGCGTGTGGCCCATGACCTTCCGCGCCTTCTCCAAAATCGGCGCTGCGCGCTCCGCGCGCGAATGAAAGTTTCGTCCACCTTTTCAAAGGTGGCGGGGTGCAGGGGCAGCGCCCCTGC
>URDK01000063.1 GCA_900546485.1 uncultured Eubacteriales bacterium | reverse complement strand
ACGTGCTGACCAACGTTGACAAGGTTGCTTACAGCCCCAACGTCACCAGCTACGTTTACGGCATCCAGGGCTACGAGACCGTCAACGGCATCGGCTCCACCCTCGGTGAGGACGTCTTCGGCCTCGAGAGCGACACCGGTATCATCACCGCCAACGAGGGCACTGGTGCTAAGTACACCACCCTGTCCACCGACTACACCAACGGCAAGGTAGTTGCTAACATCGACGCCGACACCGGCATCGACATGTACTACCACGCTGCTCGCATCTGGAGCGTCAAGGGCGTTTCCGTGTTCGTGTACGACCTCGCGAAGGTCACCGAGTACAACTGCGCCATCGACGCCGGCAAGGCCGCCGCCACCAAGGCTGGTGCGAAGAGCGCCACCCTCGGCGAGGGCACTGCTTATGAGCTCGACCTCATCGACAACACCGCTTACGCTAAGAACAGCTACGGCGCTGTCACCTTCAACTATCGCATTGCTGAGCTCGGCACCACCACCAGCTCCGGTGTGACCTACCTGTACGATCCCAGCTACTATCAGGCCAATGCCGGCGTCAAGGCCGCCAACATCTGGACCGATATCAGCAAGATCAACAAGGGTACTACCGTTGTTTACCTCGTTGAGGGCGGCCAGTACTACATCTACTCCACCAGCGCTACCACTGGCACCATCGACAGCTACAGCAACAAGACCGGCGTCATCACCCTGACCGACGGCACCAAGCTCGAGGCCTCCGTCTTCAACCAGTACAACTTCACCACCGCTGATGCTGGCAAGACCTTCACCTTCCTGCTTGACAGCCACGGCCACTACATGGGCCTGACCAAGGCTGGCGTTGCCAACCTCTACTTCTACACCGGCGAGGCCAAGCTCACCAGCGACCACAACGTCTGGTACGGCGAGCGCACCTACTCCGCTCAGTTCATCAATGTCACCACTGGTGAAGTTGTTGAGCTGCCCGTGTACAGCACTTTCGTAGTCAACAACCTCGGCTCTGCCAAGGGTGCTTTCTACGACGTCGGCTACGCTGACAAGAACGGCGTCTACTCCCCCGAGGAGAAGACCGAGGCTGACAGCATCTACGCTGGCACCTACGCCATCAAGCCGAATGTCACCTTCAATTACGCCACCGAGGACGTGACCGTCAAGAACGGCAACAGCACGACCAAGGTTGTGTTCGATAACCCGACCAAGTTCATCATCGCTTCCGGCGACGGCTCCAAGGTTGAGGTCAACACCTACAACAGCCTGGCTGAGATGCTCAAGGCTTTCACCGGCAACAATGTGACCTTCGTCAACACCGCCATGACCGTCTACACCACCAGCACCAAGAACGCTGCCTGCAGCGTCGTGTTCGGTTACATTGGTAGCTACACCTCCACTGGCTCCGGTCTCTTCCTGCCCGCTGACATCAGCGCCAACGATTGGACCTACAGCTACAGCACCAAGAGCTACTCCTACGACGGCTTCTATCTGAACGGCACTCCTGTGACCGTTTACGTCAGCAGCCCCAGCGCCACCAACATGGCCCGCGGCTTCTACAAGTTCTCCATCTCCAACGGTCTGTGGACTCTGACCGAGATGACCGGCGACGTTTACGTTGGCCTCGGCACTCTCGAGACTGCCGCTAACGTTGTCAAGCTTGACGGCCACGCCTTCGTCAGCGCTCCTGTCATCGTCGACCTGCGCGCCGGCGTGAAGGACGAGGACAAGATCGACACCGTCGACGAGCTCGTTGCTGAGTTCCGTAACGAGACCTTCATGGTCGCTTACACTCTGTCCGGCAATGCCATCGATGTTGCTTACATCCTGGATGCTGGCTGGCAGGCTAAGGTCACCTTCGCTCTCAGCGATGCTCTGATCGACGCTGGCTGGAGGATTGTTGACGGCAAGAACCTCGTCAAGTCCGTTACCTATGTTGACGCCGACGCTTTCGCGAACGCCAACAAGGAAGTCACCGTCACTCTCTACAATGAGAACCTCAAGAACATGAACAGCGGCACTTACAGCGCCACTGTTACCAAGGCTGGTGGCTCCACCGTCACCGAGAACACCACCACTCTGGCCAACGGCAGCCTCAAGGTCTCCTTTGATGTTGATCCTCTCGTTGCTACCGCCAGGGAGCTCAGCTACACCATCGGCGGTCTGAGCCTCGGTGATATCACCTTCAACATGGATGGCTTCAACGTCACCGCTTCCAACAACACCGGCGTGGTGCTCGGCGAGAAGGTTGATCTCAAGATCTCCAACGTCGACAACACCCAGTTCAAGCAGGCTGACGGCACTGTGTTCCCGACCTACTTCGTCTGGACCGGTACCGCCACCTCCGGCAGTGACACCGCCAACCTCACCGCTACCCTTTCCAGCGACAGCCGCATCCTCTCCACCAGCTTCTACCCGCTGGCCGCTGGTCCTTACACCGTCGTCGGCACCGCTTGGGTCAACCCCAACGCCTGATTGACTGCGTAAGTTGAATAAACTTTAAAAGGTTTTCCGCCCCCGGTTACCCGGGGGCGGTTTTTTATTTTACTTAGTCGATATTTATGCTATAATCTTTGCTGGGCGATTTTATGATTATCATCTATCTGCTACTGGCTGCTCTGTGTATTGTCATTCCGGTCATTATCATGCTCAAAACCAACCAGTCAAAAAAACGTGGATGCGGCCGGGGTTGCGCGACTTGCGGTAACCGTGACTTCTGCCACAGAACAGTTTTACGTCAAAAACCTGATTCTTCAAATAATTCCCACAAATAGTATAAATCCCATCTTTTAATTTTGCCAGCGTTAAATTATTACTAATCATTCGCTTTGCTTTAAGCTTCCCTCTTCCCAAAGCGAGAGATTGATAGTATAATAACAATGTCTAAAACAACTGCCACAGGAGGATATGTCATGAGAGGTATACACAGCGTCGTCGATGACCTGCGACGGCAGGTATTCACAGAGGTCGCCCGGCTTGCTTATGAGGGCGGGGACTTCTCGCGTATCGACGCCCTACCATATAAGATCATCCCAGGTGAGGATGCTCAGTACCGCCATGACGTCTTCTTGGAGCGCGCCATCGTTACGGAGCGTCTTCGCCTCGCCTGCGGCCTGCCCCTGCGCACAGCCGCAGAGATCAGCCTCGCCTCGGACGGCATAGAAGAAGCCGCCAAGCCCGAAAAGTACTATGAGCCTCCGCTCATCAATATCATTCCCTTCGCCTGCAACGCCTGCCCACCCAAGGAGATACGCGTCTCATCCAACTGTCAGGGCTGCCTGAGCCACCCCTGCATGAACGTCTGCCCCAAGGGCGCCATTGTCATAGGCCGGGATGGCAAGAGCTCTATTGACCAGTCCAAATGCGTCAAATGCGGCCGCTGCCTCTCGCAGTGCCCCTACAACGCCATCAGCCGCATCGAGCGCCCCTGTGCCAAGGCCTGCGGCATGGACGCAATCGGCTCCGATGAGAAGGGCCGCGCCAAAATAGATTACGACAAGTGCGTATCCTGCGGCATGTGCCTCGTCAACTGCCCCTTCGCGGCCATCGCGGACAAGAGCCAGATATTCCAGCTCATCCAGGCCATAAACAAGGGCGACAAGATAATCGCCTGCGTCGCCCCCGCCTTTGTCGGCCAGTTCGGCAAGGAGGCCACTCCCCGCAAGCTCAAGAAGGCCATGCGCATACTCGGCTTCGCCGATACCGTAGAGGTAGCCATCGGCGCGGACCTCTGCACCGTCGAGGAGGCGCACGACTTCCTCGATAACGTCCCCTCGCGCCTCGATTTCATGGGCACATCCTGCTGCCCCGCCTGGAGCGTCATGGCCAAGAAGCTCTTCCCGGAGTTCAAGGAGAACATCTCCATGGCCCTCACGCCCATGGTCATAACTGCCCGCCTCATGAAGAAGGAACATCCTGATGCGCGCATAGTCTTTGTCGGTCCCTGCGCGGCCAAGAAGCTCGAGGCCTCGCGCCGCAGTGTGCGCTCCGAGGTCGACTTTGTCCTGACCTTCGAGGAACTGCAGGGCATGTTCGACGCCAAGGACATCGATTTTGCCACCCTGGAACCCGACGAGTGCGACACCGACTTCGAACACGGCACCGGCGCCGGCCGCGGCTTTGCCGTGGGCGGCGGCGTCGCGGCAGCGGTGGCCGAGGTCATCGCGAGAATAGCTCCCGACCGTGAGATAGAGGTCGAATACGGCGACGGCCTGCGCGAGTGCCGCCGCATGCTCGCAATGGCGAAGGCCGGCAAGCGCCACGGCTATCTGCTCGAGGGCATGGCCTGCCCCGGCGGCTGCGTGGCCGGCGCAGGCACGATCACCCCTGTGCTCAACGCCACCTCCAACGTCCGCGCCTACAAAGCCAGGGCAGACAGACAAAACTCGCTCGAAAGCGAGTTCGTAGACCGTCTCGGGGAGGTAGAACAGTAAAATGTCCCATTCAGGAAATGCCGCGCGCTGGATAACACGCACGGCGCTGGGCGTAGCGCTTGTGGTAGTGGCCCAGCTTCTCGGCAAGATCATCCCTGCGGGCGCGGTCATCGCCGGCCCCTTTTCAGTGACGCAGCTCGTCACCGGCTCGCTGGTAAACTGCGTGCTGTTCGTGTTCACGGCCACCACGGGCATCTGGTCCGGCGTGGCGATAGGCATACTCTCGTCCGTGCTGGCAACGCTTATCGGCATCGGTCCCGCGATACCCGCGGTGACGCCCGTCATCGCCTGCGGCAACGCGGTGCTGGCGGTGGTGTTCGGTCTGCTTCGCTCTCGCGAGTGGAACTTTGGTCGCTGGGCCATCGCGGCGGTCATCGCAGCGGCGCTCAAGTGCGCGTTCCTCTGGATATGCGTGCCCGCGGTGCTGGGACTGCTCTCGGGCGTGGCCGAAAAGCAGGTGACGGCGCTCTCCATCATGTTCTCCTGGCCCCAGGGCCTGACCGCACTCATCGGCGGCGCGCTGGCGCTTGTGATACTTCCCCGCCTCAGGAAAAGCAGAACATAAAAAACAGGGACGCAAAAGCGTCCCTGTTACGTTATTCCAAGCATTTTGAAAAATGCGGCGCGGTCGGCATAGGCTGAGCGGTTGTAGCGGCCGAGCTCCATGGTACCGGCTGCAAGGTCGTTGACGTGGTTTTCGCAGGTCAGGGTAAGCGTATAGCCACGCTGGCCCAGGAGCTCCGCCGTCTGATCGCAGTGGAAGCCGAAGGGATAGGCGAAGGCAACGGGCCGGGAGCCCGTGGCAGCCTCGATCCTGGCATCCACAACGTCGAGATCGGCGTTCAGGGCTGCGGCGTAGGCCTCGGCGCTCTCGCCGGAATTGGGCAGGCAGCCCCGGCGGGGCCAGGTGTCGCGGTGCATGTCCTGGGTGTGACTGGCGATGTCGAAGCGGCCGGATTCTGCGAGCTCGGCGACCTCGTCCCAGGTGAGATAGGAGTATTCCGGGTCGCGCGCGGCGGCGGTCTCCTCGGCGTCGCAGTAGGCGCCGACTACGGCCGCGACAGCATGCATATCGTATTTCTCGAGCAGCGGCAGGGCATAGGTAAGAACGCTCTGCTGACCGTCGTCAAAGGTTATTAGTATGGACTTTTCAGGCAGCTCGCCGCGGCCCGCGCAGTAGTCGAGTATCTCTCCGACGCTGACGGCGGTGTAGCCGCGCTCCGCGAGGTAGAGCAAATCGCCCTCGAGGATGTCGGGCGTGACGATATAGTCCCCCGCCCGCGACGGGTCGGCGGAGATGTGATGGTACATGATGACCGGCAGTTCCCGGCTCTCATCGGCGGCGGCCGCCGCCGGGCATATAAGAAAAAGCGCAAAGAGGAAACAGACGATCCTTTTCATAAAATCACCCCAAAACGAGTATGCGCTTCACGGCGTGATGAATGCCTGCCAAAATCCGTTCCTGCTTCCAATTTTGCAGCTTCTTTATTTGTTGCGAAACATTCCTATTTCACGGAATTTTATCAACTTTTCACCGACTTTCCTGACGGTCGAGCCATGAAAACGGCCTCCGGCGTTGACTTTTCCGCGGCGGGTGCTAACATTGAGGCGGTTGCTGCGCAGGCCAAAACATTCTGGAGGCACATTGAATGGAAAACAAAAAATCTCTCGGCGAATACATTGCCCAGCGCCGCCGTGCGCTTGGGATGACACAGCGGCAGTTTGCTGAAAAGCTGTATGTCACGGATTCCGCCGTCTCAAAATGGGAGCGTGGTTTGAGCTACCCCGACATCACGCTGCTGCACGATATATGCGAGATACTCGACATCTCCGAGCACGAGCTGCTGACCGCGAGCGAGGATACGGAGGCACGGCGCGCGGAGACGCTGGCACGGCGGTATATTCGGCTCGTCCGCGGTTGGAAATTCGGACAGATCGCCTGCTATTCCCTTGCAGCGGTGGTCTGCTTCATCGCGGACCTCGCCTCCGATGGGGCGCTCAGCTGGTTCTGGGTCGTGCTGGCCTCGCTGCTCACGGCCGCATCGCTCACGCTGACCCCCGCGCTCGCTCCCGAGCACATGGGCGGGGTCTTGACGGCCGGAGCATTTACTCTGGCCATAGAGCTTCTGCTTGGCGTCTGCTGCCTGTACACCGGCGGCGACTGGTTCTTTGTGGCCGGGATGTCGGTGCTTTTCGGACTCTGTCTGCTTCTGCTGCCCCTGGTACTGCTGCGGCTGCCTCTGCCCGAGGCGCTGGTCTCGCGCAAGGCGCTGCTCTGCCTCGGCGCGGACCTTGCGCTGCTGCTTGGGCTGCTGGGCGTCTGCTGCGCCTACACGGACGGCGACTGGTTCTGGATCACGGCCGTGTCTGTGCTCTTTGCCGCGTCGATACTGCTGCTGCCCTTCGTTATCAGGCAGCTGCCTCTGCCGGAGGCGCTGACGCGGCACCGCGCCGCACTTTGGCTGGGCACGGTAAGCCTGATGCTGTTTGTGCTGCTGGGCGCGGCCTGTCTGTACGACAGCGGGGACTGGTTCCTCCTTCCCGCTCTGCCGATGGCGCTGTACGGTCTGCTGCTGCCCTGGGGCGTGCTGGTGCTTGTCAGATACCTGCGGGTCGGCAGATGGTTCCGCGCCTCCGCAGCCGTCGGCTTCACGGCCCTCTGGTACTGGCTGTTCCCATGGGTCCTTGACCGCGTTATGGCGCTCGACGGGCACTTTTCAGATCAGCCTTACAGTCTGCTGCGGCCTTTCGGCTTTGACCTCTTGCGCTGGGACGCCGCGGGCACGGCCTCTAACGTGATGCTGCTCATCCTCGCGGCGCTCATACTTGCCGCCCTCATTCTTGCTGCCGTAGGCATTCTAAGGCGCAGAAAATAAAGAAAAGGCCGGTCCCTGATTGGGACCGGCCTTTTTGGGGCTCAGTGTCAGTCCTTGTCCTCGTCGTCGGCGTCTTCGTCTTCCTCGATGCCTTCGAACTCGAGCGTCTCGCCGCAGTTGGGGCACTCGATGGAGCCGAGGGCCAGAACGTCCTCGTCGATGGTGATGGTGTTCTCGCAGGCGGGGCAGGTGACTTCATAGAACATGGGCTCTTCGTCATCGTCCTCGCAGCAGCAGCTGCCGCAGCAGTCGTCATCATCATCGTCGTCATCGTCGTCGAGGTCGTAGACGATGTCCTCGATGTCGGAGAGGTCATCGCTTACCTGGTCTATGGCCTCGCCCAGCTCGTAGGCGTTCTCCTCCAGGTCCTCGATGTCATGCGCCACGTCCTCGAGAATATCGAGGATGGCGTCAAGAATACGGCCCTCCTTGGACTCCTTGTCGAAGCCCAGGCCCTCGGCCAGACCCTTGAGGTAGGCCACTTTTTCGGAAGTTGTCATGTGCAGCTCCTCCTTCCGGGGAATGTTATGGTACTTAGCCCTTAGCGCGCTCGAGATACTCGCCGGTGCGGGTGTCGATTTTGATCTTGTCGCCCTCGTTGATGAAGAGCGGGACCTTGACCTCGGCACCGGTCTCGAGGGTGGCGGGCTTGGTGGCGTTAGTAGCGGTGTTGCCGGCGAAGCCGGGGTCGGTCTGGGTGACCTCGAGCTCGACGAAGTTGGGCGGCTCAACGGCAAAGACATTGCCCTTGTAGCTCATGACGACGCAGACCATGTTCTCCTTGACGAACTTGAAGCTGTCGCCCAGCAGAGAGCCGTCGATGGGGATGAGCTCATAGCTCTCGGGGTCCATGAAGTAGTAGAGGTTGCCGTCGGCATAGCTGTACTCCATGCTCTTGCGCTCGACGGTGGCCTCCTCGAACTTGGCGGTGGGGTTGAACGAGGTCTCGGTCACGGCACCAGTCATGACGTTCTTCATCTTGGTGCGGACGAAGGCCGCGCCCTTACCGGGCTTGACGTGCTGGAAGCTGACGACGGTCATGACCTGACCGTCCATTTCAAAGGTGACGCCGTTCCTGAAATCGCCTGCTGTTATCATATATCCTGTCCTCCTGTGGCTTATTGTTTATATAACCAAGACATTTTACACTAGATATCTTATTTTGGCAAGCCCTTCGTTTACAGAATAAGCAAATCCTTGGGCGCTTTCGTGATATTTTCGCAGCCGTCGCCGGTGAGGTAGAGCACATCCTCTATCCTGACGCCGAATTTGCCCGGCAGATAGATGCCCGGCTCGGCGCTGATGACGGCGCCCTCGGGCATGGGCCACAGGTTGGCGGGAGAGGCGGAGGGCTGCTCGTGGATGTCCAGTCCCAGGCTGTGGCCAAAGCCGTGGCCGAAGTACGCGCCATAGCCCGCGTCCGCTATCACCTTCGCTGCGGCGTTGTGTATGTCGGCGCCGGGTACGCCCGGGCGGGCGGCGGCGATGCCTGCCTTCTGCGCCTCGAGCACCGTGTAATACACGTTCCGCATCTCGTCCGTGGCCGAGCCGACGGCGACTGTGCGGGTCATGTCGGAGCAGTAGCCGTTCTTCAGGCATCCGAAGTCCATGGTCACGAAGTCGCCGGACTTCACCACCTCATCGCCGGGCACGCCGTGGGGCATGCTGCTCTTGGCGCCGGTGACGACGATCGGGTCAAAGGAGTTGCCCTCCGCGCCGTGCATGCGCATGCGGTAGGTGAGCTCCGCGGCTATCTCGCGCTCCACCGCGCCAGGCTTGATGAGGGGCAGGACCTCCTCGAGCGCGGTCTCGGCGATGCGCTGCGCGGCGATAAGGCTGCGCAGCTCCTCCTGCGTCTTGCAGGCGCGCAGCTCCACGAGCATTTCCTGAGCCGGCAGCAGCTCGCGGCCCAGTGCCTTCTCCAGCCTCAGATACATCGCGTGGCTGAGCTTTTCCTCCTCCGCGCCGAGCTTTTCCAGGGAGCTGCGCTCTGCAAGCTCGTGCAATATGCTCAGAAGCGGACGCTCACGGGTGGTGAGTATGACCTCGACACCCGGCGCGGCCTGGTTCTGCGCGGCCTCTATATACCTCGAGTCCGTGACCAGCCAGGCGGCGTCGCGAGCGATTATCGCGGCGCTGTCGGTGGGCAGAAAGCCGGTGGCATAATAGATGTCCCGGTCGTCCATCAGCACTACGGCGTCAAGTCCCGCGCGGGCGACGGCCTCTTTGACTCTCTCGGTGTTTGCCATTTTAATGTGCCTCCAATGTGTTTATTTCATTCCTCATAAACTATATCGCTCTCGTCCATGGGCCCTGCGAGCCTCTGGCCGAGGGAATATATTGAAACGCTGTCCACACCCTCCAGGGCGCAGAAGGTGAGCACTGCGCAGCAGTCGGCCAGCGTGCGGTCGAAGCCCTCCAGCTCCGCCCACTCGGGCGAGACCTCCAGTCTGAGCTCCGTGCCCTCCAGCCTCCAGGCCAAAATCTTGGCGTCGCCCTCTGCCGCCCGGCTGAGGGCCGGGTTTTCCGGCTCGGCGTTGAAGGCGGAGACCGCCCCGTTTATACTGCCGGCCTGGGCCTGTACGCTGCGCTTTTCCGGCTGTATGAGGCCCTCGCTGACACTGCGCTCCGAATCCGATGCACGCCGCCACACCTCGACCGTCAGCACGGCGCGGCCGCAGGAGGCCAGCGCAAGAAGCGCAAGGGCAAGGCAGAGCGCGGCTATGATGCGTTTTTTCACTGCTGCGCCTCCTCTCCCGGCTCCGGGAAGGACACGGAAAAGCGCGTGCCCCCACCCTCTCTGGCCTCGACGGTGATGCTGCCGCCCAGGGCCGTGACCGCGTCGTGGACTATCGACAGCCCCAGGCCGCTGCCGCCCTTTTCGCGGGAGCGCGCCTTGTCAACGCGGTAAAAACGCGAGAAGATGTTCGGGAGGTCGGCCTCCGGTATGCCTATGCCCGTGTCCTCCACGTCCAGCAGTATCCTTCCGTCGGCGCGGCGCACGGAGATGTCCACGCTGCCGCCCTCCACGTTGTATTTCACGGCGTTCTCCGCCAGGTTGAAAACAATCTGGTATACGTCGTCCTCCGAAGCCGAGATGATGCAGCCCGGCTCCGGCTCGCAGCGGAGCGTGACGCCCAGGCCCTCCGCCAGCGGCGAGAGCAGCCGCAGCGTGGAGTGCGCGACCTCGCCCAGATCCACGGGCACACGCGCGGCCTCGACACCGTCGTCCCGGCGCGAGAGGTCGAGCAGCTTTTCCGTCGTGCGCTGGAGCCTGTCCGCCTCTGTGCCTATGTCGGAGACGAACTCTCGCATCGTGGCCACGTCCATGTCGGCGTTCTGCTCTATGCTGTCCGCCAGCAGACGGATGGCGGCGAGCGGCGTTTTCAGCTCGTGTGAGGCGTCCGAAACGAAACGCCTGCGCTGCTGTTCCGTGGTCTCGAGGGTCTGCGTCATGTTGTTGAACTCCTCGCAGAGCTCAGTCAGCTCGTCGTTGCCCTCGGGCTTGAGGCGGTGGGCGTAATCTCCGCCGCGGACGACACGTATCGCCTCCGCCAGGCGCGTTATGCGCCGGGTAAGCGCGCGGGAGAAGATCACGGTGAGCGCCAGCGCGGCGAAGCTGGCCGCTATGGATATGGTCACGAGACGGTTCTGGATGGAGAGGATAAGTTCCGCCTGAGCCGTGTCGTATTCGCGGACGTACACGGCCCCGATCGTGACGCCCCCGGCGCGCACCGGAATGGCCGCCGTCGAGACAAAGGCCCCGCCCGAAAACACGGAGTGAAACACCTGCTTCCCGTCGAGCGCCAGGGCCACCTCCGCCAGCATGGCGGCCTTGCCCTTGCCGGACGGGCTGCCGGTATCGTAGAGGATGATGCCGCTCTCGTCGGTCACGATGATGCGGCTGGAGGAGGACAGCTCCAGTAGGTCCATGACCTGGCCCACGGAATCCGGTTCCAGGGGGCTGAGCGTAGAGAGCGATGAGGAGATGACCGAGGCCTGGCTCAGCAGCGAGCTCTCCTTCTCCGAGGCCACCAGATCTCGCGAGGCGGCGATGGGGTAGGTGTTCAAAAGCACTATGAGTCCGGCCAGAAGCGCGCAGAAAGTGAGCACGAACTTGAACTGTACGCGCTCGGTTATCCCTCTTCTCTTTGACCCGTCCCTGCTCATCGCGCCCTCACTCGGCGAAGTAGTAGCCGACGCCCCACTTGGTAATTATGAGCCGGGGTGAGGCGGGGTTGTCCTCAATCTTCTCGCGCAGGCGGCGGATATGGACGTCAACAGTGCGCTCGTCGCCCTGGTAGTCATAGCCCCAGACGAGATTGAGGAGGTTGTCCCGGCTGTACACGCGGCCGGGATTTTTTATAAAGAGCTCAATGAGATCGAACTCGCGGGCCGTGAGGTCCACTGTCCGGCCGTTTTTGCGCGCGGCGCGCTTGTCGGTGTCGATCTCGAGGCCGCCGCGCTCTATGACCGAGGCGGCGGGACCGGCGGCAGGCATGGAGGCCCGGCGCAGCAGCGCGCGTATGCGCGCTTTGAGCTCCAGGATATTGAAGGGCTTGGTGATATAGTCGTCCGCGCCGGACTCAAAGCCCAGCAGCTTGTCCGCGTCCTCGCTGCGCGCCGTGAGCATGATTATGGGTACGGTGGAAAATGCGCGTATCTTCTGGCAGGCCTCCAGCCCGTCCAGCCCCGGCATCATGAGGTCGAGGATTATGAGGCTGTATTCGCCCGAGGCGGCCATCTGTACAGCGGTCTCCCCGTCGTAGCAGGCATCCACGGAGTAGCCCTCGTTCTCGAGATTGAATTTTATGCCCTTTACCAGCAGCTTTTCGTCGTCGACGACGAGAATTTTCATGGGTCTTCCTCCTGAGTATTGGCGCAGACGTAGTCCCGGAGGCCCTCAAGCGTGGCCTCGCCTATGCCGGGAACCTCAAGAAGCTCCTGCACGTCGGAAAACTGACCGTTCTCTGCGCGGTATTCCAATATGGCCTCGGCCTTTGCCGGACCGATGCCGGGCAAAAGGTCCAGCTCCTCTGCCCCGGCGCTGTTTATATCTATGAGGCCCGAACCCGTCTCCCGCACAGCGTCGGCAGACACGGTATCTTCCCCGCGTGAGACGGAAACAGTATCGTCCCCACCTCCGCGCGCGGCCAGAACGCCGGCGGAAAACAGCAGCGCCGCCGCAAGCACAGCCGCGGAGGACCGCGTCAAACCCCTCACGCCCGGCGCCTCCCTTGCATTTTTTTGATGTTGCTTTTCGATGGAACGGACTGTATAATCTGTTGTGTATACAGAGCCGTCCCTGCACACAATGATAACATATTATTGCGGAGATTGATATGAAAAAAATCAAGTTGCTGCCTATAATTTTACTCTTTTGCCTTCTGCTGTCCTCTCTGGGCCTGCCGGCCCTCGCACTGGAGGAACCGGAGATAAGCTCCCCGCACGCCGTGCTCATTGACGCGGCGTCCGGCCGGGTATTCTATGAGAAGGACGCAGACGCCAAGGCCTATCCCGCCTCCCTGACGAAGGTCATGACCGTCCTGGTCGCTGTGGAGGCCGTGGAACGCGGTGAGTTTTCCCTCACCGACAGCGTGACGGCCAGCGAGAGCTGCCTTCAGGGCATGGTAGACGACGGCAGCACTGCCGGCATAGTTCCCGGCGAGACGATGCCGCTTCAGGACCTTCTGTACTGCGCCCTGCTCGCCTCGGCAAACGAGGCCTGCAACGTCATAGCCGAGTACGTAAGCGGTTCGGTGGACGCCTTCGTCGAGCAGATGAACAAGCGCGCTGAGGAGCTCGGCTGCACCGGAACGCACTTTGCCAACACCCACGGTCTGCCCGATGAGAACCACTACACCACGGCCCGCGATATGGCCATCATCTACCGCGAGGCCATCTCACACGACCTCTTTGCCGAGATAAGCGGTACTGTCAGCTACACCGTGGCCCCCACCAACGTCTCAGAGGCCCGCGAGCTGTCCAACACCAACTCGCTCATCAACCAGAATGCCAGTTTGTACCCCGGCTACTACTACGAATACGCCAAGGACGGCAAGACCGGCCACACCAGCGCCGCCGGCTACTGCCTCATCTCCTCCGCCGAAAAGGACGGCGTCCATGTCATCGCCGCAGTCCTGGGCGGCCAGGCAACCGACAACGGCTCCGGCGGCTACAGTTACGGCAACTTTGCCGACAGCGTCACGCTTTATAACTGGGCCTTTGAAAACTTCAGCTCCCGCGAGATACTCAACTCCTCCGAGCTCATAACCGAGGTCGACGTGGCTATGGCCGCAGACGACGGCAAGGCCACGCTCCGGCCCAACACGGTGCTGACCGCCGTGGTCGCCAACGACTTCGACGTCTCCAGCCTCCAGCGCGACATAGTCATATACAGCGAGCGCGACGGTGAAACGCTCGAGGCGCCCATCGCCGCGGGCACGGTGCTCGGCGAGATAACGCTCAGCCTGAACGGCGACATATACGGCACGACCCAGCTCATAGCGGGCAGCTCCGTCGAGCTCTCCAAGACGCAGTACATGAAGAACCAGATCGCCGAGGTCCTGGGCATGACCTGGGTGAAGATCGTGATCGTCGCTCTCGTACTCGCCGTCATCTGCTACATAGCCCTTGTCGTCAGGTACCGTGTGCTGCACAAGCGCCACATGCGCGAGTTGCGCCGTGCCAGGCTCGAGCGTCAGCGCCGCATGGCCGAGGCCGAGCAGGAGGTCCAGTACAGCGTACCGGAGCGTCCCGCCGAACGGCCGCGTGAGACGGTCCACGCCGCAGCCCCGGCCCGCCAGCCGCGGCCGCAGCAGCCCCGTCAGCCCGGCTCCGCCCAGCCGACGGCTCAGCCCGATGAGGCAAAGCGCCTCGCCCAGGAAAAGGCCAGACGGGACTACTTCGAGGAATTCTTCAAAAACAAACAGGACTAATAACAGCCAGACCCCATCCCTTCGGATGGGGTCTAAGCATATAACGGAGGCAGAACATGGACCTTTCCAAACTTGACGCCCGTGAGCTCGTGGAGCTCTGCGAGGGAGCCGACTGCTGGCATACACGCGCCGTTTCCCGGCTGGGGCTGCACCCGCTGATGATGGCCGACGGCCCCCATGGGCTGCGAAAGCAGGAGCGCATGGGAGATATGCTCGGCATGAACCGTTCCAAGCCCGCGACCTGCTTTCCCACCGCCGTGCTCACGGCCTGCGGCTGGGACGAGGAGCTGCTCTTTGAGATAGGCGCGGCCCTGGGCCGGGAGGCGCTCGCCGAGGGCGTGGGCCTCGTGCTCGGCCCCGGCGCGAACCTCAAGCGCAGCCCGCTCTGCGGACGTAACTTCGAATACTTTTCGGAGGACCCGCTGCTCACTGGCAAGCTCGCCGCCGCCTTCATACGCGGCGTCCAGTCCGAGGGCGCCGGCGCCTGCCTCAAGCACTTCGCCTGCAACAACCAGGAATACAAGCGCTTTTCCTCCGACAGCGTCGTGGACGAGCGCACGCTCAGAGAGCTCTACCTCCGCGGCTTTGAAATTGCTGTACGGGAGGGCCGACCGGCCTCCGTCATGTGCGCCTACAACGCTGTAAACGGCGAGCACTGCTCGGACAACAAGAAGCTGCTCACGGATATACTCCGCTCCGATTGGGGCTTCGATGGCGCTGTTATCACCGACTGGGGCGCGGCAAACGACAGGGTGCGCGGCTTTGAGGCCGGTTGCGACCTCATGATGCCCGGCGGCTCGCGCTATATGGAGCTCGAGTGCCTCGCGGCACTCCGCCTCGGTCTGCTCAAGCGCGAGGCGGTCGAAAAATGCGCCGCGCGCGTCGCGCGTCTTGCAAAGACGTACTCCGCTCCCGCCGCGGAGGGCCGCGTCGTCGACCTCAACGCGAACCACGACCTCGCGCGCCGCGCGGCGGAGCGCTGCGCCGTGCTGCTCAAAAACGAGGGCGGCATACTGCCCATACGCGTGAGGTCCGGCACGGTGTTCATCGGCGACATGGCCGCGCACCCGCGCTACCAGGGCTCCGGCAGCAGCCACATAAATGCCCGCAGGCTCAGCAGCGCGGCGGGCGTCTGCCCGGACGTGCGCTGGGTACAGGGCTGTCTCGGCGACGGCAGCGCGCCGGGCACGCTCATAGACGAAGCCGTCGCAGCGGCGAGGCAGGCGCAGACAGCCGTGGTTTTCGCCGGACTCCCGCCCCAGTGCGAGTCCGAGGGCTTTGACCGCTCGGACATGTCCCTGCCCGAGGGCCACAACAGGCTCATCGAGGCTGTCGCGGCGGCGAACCCGAACACCGTGGTAGTGCTCTTTTGCGGCGGCGCGGTGGAGCTGCCCTGGGCCGACGACGTGCGGGGCATACTCTACCTCGGTCTGCCCGGCGAGGCGGGCGGCGAGGCCGCGGCGAATCTCCTGTTCGGGGACGCGAACCCCGGCGGCAAGCTCGCCGAGAGCTGGCCGTTGCGCTATGCTGACTGCGTCTGTGCGCCCTATTACGGCGAGCGCGACCCTCTCTACCGCGAGGGCCTCTATGTCGGCTACCGCTATTACGCCAGCGCGGGCATGCCCGTGCGCTTCCCCTTCGGCCACGGGCTGAGCTACACGAGCTTCGCCTACTCCGACCTCGAGGCCGACGAGGGCGGCGTCTCCTTCACGCTGACGAACACCGGCGCCGTCCCGGGCGCCGAGGTGGCGCAGCTATATTTCACGCCGCCGGAGAGCGGATATTACCGCCCGAGGCTGAACCTCTGCGGCTTTGCGCGCGTACAGCTCAAACCCGGCGAGAGCCGCAGGGTACGGATAGAACTCGACCCGGACGTGCTCTCGGTCTGGACGGATGCGGGCCGGCGCACGCCGGGCGGGACATACCGCCTCGCCCTCGGCTCGGGCAGTGCCGACATCCGCCTCGAGGCCGATCTCACCCTCGCCGGGGACGAGCTGCCGGAGCCGCCCGAGACGCCGGGCTGGTATTTTAAGCCCTCCGGCGCGCCGGACACGGCTGATTTTGAGCGTCTCCTGGGGCGGAAGTCCCCCGAGCGCCGCCTGGGGCGCGGGCTGCACACCATGGAGAGCACCCTGCTCGACATCCGCAGCGACAGTCTCGCCGCGCGGGCGCTCTACCGCGCGATGGAGCTGGTCATCGCCTACGCCTCCGGCTGGAACAGGAACGCGCCCGAATACCGCATGATGCTCTCATCAGCGGCGGACGCCTCGCTGAGCGGGATGCAGATAAACGGCGGTGTGCGCGGCCCC
>URDK01000062.1 GCA_900546485.1 uncultured Eubacteriales bacterium | reverse complement strand
CCATTATTCAAAACTTTTCATTAGGCTTGTTATGCAAAGCTTTGCATAACAAGCCAAACGAAATAAAAGGAGAAAATGCAGCATGACAAACACTAGCATGGAAATTTTCAAGAACGAGGAGTTCGGCAGTGTCCGGGTAGTTGTAATAGACAATGACCCATGGTTTGTAGGCCGCGACGTTGCCGCCGCGCTCGGCTACGCCAACACGAAGGACGCGCTGGGCAAGCACGTTGAGGCTGAGGACAAGCGGATAATTCAAAGGTCGTCTGGCGCGACCTTTGAGATTCCGGTGCGAGGACTGACCATTATAAATGAATCCGGCCTTTACTCTCTCATGCTTTCCTGCCGCTTGGCGTCGGGGAAGCGCTTCAAGCGCTGGATAACCGCTGAAGTCCTGCCCACCATCCGCAAAAACGGCTTCTACATAACCGACCCGCTGCTCCAGCAGTTCGCGCGCGACCCGGACTTCGCCCACTCCGTCGTTGACGCGCTCTATGAACAAACCGACCGTGTGGTGCAGCAAGCCAGATACATTAAAGATTTCGTTGACCCTGACGGCGGCGTAAGCCTGCGAGTGGCAGCGAAGCAGTTGAATGTGCCGGAGCACTGGTTTATGCGCTTCCTCATAAAAGGCAGATTCCTGTATCGCTGCGGCAGGTACTTGCTGCCCTATGCGGAAGTGAAAAACAAAGGCTGTTTTGCTGTCAAGGATGGTCAGACGCTTGTGACACCAAAGGGTAAGGCCATGCTGCGTGACCTTCTCATGTGCCAGTGAGCCGGAAGCTGCATCGTGAGCCGAAAAAGCCGCGCCCGTCGGAGAAGCTGACCGAGCTGCCCAGTGCCGCCGCGCACCGTGAGGCAGCGCAGTACGAGGACGACAACGTCGGCGTCGAGGCCGCTAACCGCACGACGCAGGCGGCAGAAGGCGGCGCACGCTACGCGGCAAAGCTCTCTGAGCGCCCGACACGCAAAACGAAGGCTGAACCGCAGGGCGCGAAACCGCAGCAAAAGCGCGGCATCAAGGAGGCTTACTCCAAGGCGCGGCAGGGCAAGTCCACGACCACCGCAACGGCCAAGAGCGCAAAGAAGGCAGCGGAAAAGGAAAAGAAGACGACGCAGTTCATCTACCGCCACAGAAAGGGCATCGGCATAGCCGTTGCCCTTTTCCTTGTTGTCGCCTTTATCTTGAACGCACTCACGTCCTGCTTAGTGTTCCTGCAAGGCGGGCTGAACAGCGTTGGCCTCACGACCTACCCAAGCGCCGATGAGGATATGCTCGGCGCGGAGGCGGTATATGCCGCGATGGAGGCCGAGCTGCAAGACTATCTCGACAACTACGAGGCCACGCACGACTACGACGAGTACCACTTCGACCTTGATGAGATCTCGCACGACCCATATGTGCTCACGTCCCTCCTCACAGCCCTCAAAGGCGGTGAGTGGACGCTCGATGATGTGAGTTCTGACCTTGAAATGCTGTTCGAGCGCCAGTACATCTTGACCGAGGACGTCACCAGCTACACCCGTTACGACGAGGACGGCGGGCCATACGAGTACACCACCGTGACTGTCACGCTGGAGAACTTCGACCTCTCGCACCTGCCCGTGTACCTCTTGACCGAGGACGCGCTCTCGCTCTACTCGCTCTACATGGCCACGCTTGGCAACCGGCCCGACCTTTTCCCGGACTCCGGCTACGTCGGCGCGTACACCGACCCGCAACCCTCGTATGAGATACCGCCGGAGGCTCTGGAGGACGAGCAGTTTGCGGCGATGATGGAGGAAGCTCAGAAGTACGTCGGCTACCCCTACGTCTGGGGCGGCAGCAGTCCGGCCACGTCCTTCGACTGCTCCGGTTTTGTCTCGTGGGTCGTCAACAACTGCGGCGTCGGCTGGAGCATAGGCCGCCTGACGGCGCAGGGGCTTTACAACATCTGCACGCCCGTGAGCGAGGCCGAGGCCAAGCCCGGCGACCTCGTGTTCTTCGAGTACACCTACGAGGGACCCTGGATAACTCACGTCGGCATCTATGTCGGCGACGGCTGGATGATCCACGCCGGCGACCCCATCGGCTACATCAAGTTTATGGATTCGTACTACTCAGACAATTTCGTAGGCTTCGGGCGGCTCCCCGCCGTCTGAGGCTGGAAAGGAGAAACTTTGGACGCAAGAATACCTAAGCTGCGCGCCGAGGCCGCAAGGCTCAAGACGCGCATTGACAACCTCACGGCGCGTTACGACGCGACGGTTGAGAAGATAACGGAGCTTGAAAATCTCGAGATCGTGGGTCTCGTGCGCGCGGAGAACATGAGCATCGAGCAGCTTGCCGCACTCATTAAGGGAGGTGTGCCTGATGAAGATTAAACTAGCACCGCTTCTGTGCGCCGCTGCGCTCACGCTGAGCCTTGCCCTGCCTGCGGGCGCGTACTACGCCTCCAACGAGGACGGCGCGAACGAGCCGGGCGGCCCCATGACAAGCATCAGCGTCACAACGGAGCCGGTCTCGGAACCTGAGCTGCCCTCGCTCGGCGGGCTGACTCCGGACGGCAACCTCGCGCTCATCGACGACATCCTCGACGGCAGCTACTACTCCAGCGAGGAGATAGGCGAGGGCGGCAAGATGCAGTTTGTGACGGTCGAGACGAAAAGCGGCAATGTCTTCTACCTCGTCATCGACCACAGCACCGGCGACGTCTACTTCCTCAACCTCGTGGACGAGTCCGACCTGCTCGCACTGCTGGAGGACGAGGGCTACGAGGTCGAGTGCGACTGCAAGGTCAAGTGCGAGGCGGGCGCGGTGAACACCGACTGCCCCGTATGCCGCACAGACCTCAATGAGTGTACCGGTGAGGAGCCGGAACCGACGCCGGAACCAAGCGAGGCTCCTGAGACCGAGCAGGACGGCGGAGAGGGCTTTAACGCTGCCGCGTTGCTGCCCATCGCGCTCATCGTAGTGCTTTGTGCCGGCGGCGTGTACTACATACTTAAAGTCCGCAAGCGCAAGCCCGACACTAGCGGCGACACCGACCTCGACGACTACGAGTTCCCCGAGGACGACGAGGAGGACGAGGCCAAGTGAGATACCGCTTCACGAGCAGCCCCTTCGAGACTCTGATGACAAAGATACCGCCCGCGCCTAAACCTGACCCTCCGCCCAAACCGCCCGAAGGCCACTTCTGCTACGGCTGCGCCCGCTACGGGCTGGGATGTGTCAGGCCGTGTTACAGGGATGCGGAGAAAAACGACAAAACCTCCTGTTGACATTATACCGGTACGCCGGTATAATAATTGCAAGGAGGCGAGGAACATGACGCTGAAGGAACAGATTGCCCATCATAACACGACCATGTACAGGCTAGCCAAGGACAGCGGAGTCCCTTACTCCACCATCAACGACATATGTACCGGTAAGTCCCGCATCGAGAATGCCAGTGCCGGGACAGTATACAGGCTTGCAAAGGCGCTTGGGACAACTGCTGACGAGCTTATTGCGCCGAGCTTCGAGCGCCCGGCCTTCGGCATTTTCAAGGGCAACGTATGCCACACGCTCAAGGAGCAGGGAGATATACAGTTTATAATCAACACGCTTGAAAGCGGTGAGATACGCAAGCTGTTCAGCAAGGGATGGTATGAGGAAAGCTTATATCTTCTCGCCATGCTGGACTATGTGAGTCGAGTCAACCACGTGCCTCTTTGCAGTGAATACAGCGACATTCGCTCCACCAAGCTGGACAGGGTCGTATACTCATCGAGCGTCCTGATGCTTTGCAGGATGACAAAAAGCGAGGAGCCGAAAGCGAAGGCCAGGAAAGAAGCCATCCCGGAGTTCATGCGATTCAATATTGCGGAGGCTGATGTGAGGAATGTCGTCTGATTTCAACAAGTCCGGCATGGACAACTATCTGAAGGAACTGGCAAAGGAATACCGGCGCATGGTCGGAAAAAATATGCCCGCTGAGATCGTGCTTGTCGGCGGCGCGGCCATACTTGCAAATTACGGTTTTCGGGAATCCACGCAGGATATTGACGCCATAATAACTGCCGCATCTGCAATGAAGGATGCGATCAACGTCGTTGGGGACAGGTATGATCTCCCCAGTGGATGGCTCAATTCAGACTTCATAAAAACCGACTCGTACTCGCCGAAGCTAATAGAGTTTTCATGCTATTACAGGACATTTGCAAACGTTGTCACGGTGAGGACGATAGAAGCCGAGTATCTAATTGCCATGAAGCTGCGGGCCGGAAGGCAGTACAAATACGACCTGTCAGACGTAATTGGTATCCTTGCCGAGTGCAAACGCAGCGGGAACCCTGTCTCACCTGAGCAAATCCGCATAGCCTATGAGAACCTGTACGGCAAAGGGGCTTCCATGCCGGAAAGCTCAAAGGCGCTGCTCGACAGGCTGTCGGTCGTCCAAGACTACGAGAAGGAGTATGCGCAAGTTGCAATGGAAGAAAAACAGAGGGCAGGTTTGCTGAGAGACTTCCAGCAAGACTATCCCGGCGCAGCAAATGCGCAGAATGTAAACAGTATTTTGGAACGCCTGAAAACGCTCAAAGAAAACACGCCTAACCACACCGACACAGATACAGCAAAAGTCGATTCAGAAATTGAAATATGATATAAACCAAACACAACGCCGAGAGGCCAGCGAGAGCTGGCCTCTTTTATTTTTCACGAAAGGATGAACATATGCAGACACTCATAATAACCGAAAAGCCCTCCGTTGCGCAGGCTATTGCCGCGGTGGTTGGGGCTATAACGCGTAAAGACGGATACTTCGAGGGCGGCGGGTATCTCGTCGGCTGGTGCCTTGGGCATCTGGCGCAGCTCGTCGGGGCTGAGGCATACGACCCGCAGCTCAACCGCTGGCGCGTCGCCGACCTGCCCATACTGCCCCAGGACTGGCGCTACAGGGTGCCGCAGGACAAGCGAAAACAGTTCGGCATCCTTCGCGGCCTCATGCTCAGGGACGACGTCTCTCAGGTCATAAACGCCTGCGACGCGGGACGCGAGGGCGAGCTTATCTTCCGCAACCTCAATTACCTCACGGGCTGCACCAAGCCCACGCTGCGCCTCTGGCTCAACTCCATGGAGGAAAGCGAGATACGCCGCGCCCTCTCAGACCTTCGCCCCGGCACGGACTATGACCGGCTCTTTGCCGCCGCGCGCTGTCGGGAGCGCGCCGACTGGCTCGTCGGCATCAACGCCACGCGCCTGCTCTCCGTAACCTACCACCGCACACTGAACACAGGCCGCGTAGTCTCGCCCACGCTCGCCCTGCTCACTCAGCGCGAGGCGGACATCGCGGGCTTCGTACCTGAGTCCTTCTACACCGCCGAACTGCACCTCGGCTCCTTCACAGCCGAGAGCAAACGGTTCAGCAACAGGGCTGAGGCTGAGGCGGCTGTGGTCTCAGCCGGAGGCAAGTGCATCGTTACATCTGTCAGCACCAAGGAGAAATCCGAGAGCGCCCCGGCGCTCTACGACCTGACCACACTCCAACGCGAGGCCAACCGCGTCCTCGGTTACGCCGCCCAGCAAACGCTGGACTATGCGCAGAGCCTCTACGAGAAGCGCCTCTGCACCTACCCGCGCACGGACAGCTGCTTTCTCACGGACGGCATGGAGGAGGGAGTGAATCCCCTCGTCCTCTGCGCGGCGGGCATCTGCGGTCTTGAGCCGCCGTTTGCCGTCTATGCTGAGCAGGTCTGTGACAGCTCCAAGGTCTCAGACCACCATGCGCTCGTTCCCACCGTGAGCGCCGAAGACTATGAGCTTGACGCCCTGCCTGCGGGCGAGCGCGAGCTGCTGCGGCTCATGGCGGCGCAGGTACTCCGGGCCGTTTCCGCGCCCCACCGCTGGCTGGAGACGAGCGTCGAGCTTGTCTGCGGCGGATTCACATACAGCATCAAGGGCAAAACTGTACTTGACCCCGGCTGGCGCGCCTACGACATCACAGAGCGCCGGGACTGCTCCCTGCCTGAGCTGCACGAAGGCGATGAGCTGCCCGTCCTGAGCGCCGAGGTCAAGGAGGGCCAGACCTCGCCCCCGGCGCATTTCACTGAGGGGACACTCCTAAAGGCCATGGAGAACGCCGGGGAGACGCCGGAGGAAGCCGAGCGCAAGGGGCTGGCATCATAGAGAAGCTGGTGTCTGCGGGCTTCATAGAACGAAAGAAGGCAAAGAAGAATGTGTCTCTCATACCTACGCAGACGGGCGCGGCGCTCACAGCTGTGCTTCCTGAGCAGCTCGCATCGGCGGAACTCACGTCTGAGTGGGAGCAGAAACTCAGCCAGGTCGAGCGCGGCGAGCTTTCGCCGGAGGCGTTCATGGCGGGTATAGAGGACATGGTGCGCGAGCTGTGCGCGGGGTACGCGCCCAGGCTGGCCTCGCCGCAGTTTCCAACGAACGGCGAGGTAATAGGCAAGTGCCCGCGCTGCGGCTGCAATGTGGTCAAGGGCAAACACGGCTATTTCTGCGAGAGCAGCGTCTGCCGTTTTGCCCTATGGACAGACAACAAGTTTCTCGCCGCAAAGCGCATCCGCCTGAGCAAGTCCCAGGCCGCCCAGCTCCTGCGAGACGGACGGACACACATCAGCGAGGTCTACTCCGCCAAGCACGACACCTACTACCCCGCCGACCTTATCCTCAAGGACGACGGTGAGAGGGTGATCTACTGGCTGGACTTTGGGAAGAAGGAAAAGTAAAACTCAGCTCACTTTAACTAGGATAAACCACATCAACATAGAAAGGAGGCGGGCGCGATGCCTGCTAAGGTAGATACTTACCTGGACTTGGCCCGCGAGACAGCGCTTGGGCTGTCGGGCAGTGTCGGCGCTTGGACGGCGTTTTTGGACACCGCATCGCGGCTGTACAAGTACCCGTTCGCCGACCAGCTCATGATCCACGCTCAGCGGCCGGGGGCCACAGCCTGCGCGAGCTACGAGGTGTGGAACGACACCATGCGCCGCTATGTCCGGCGCGGCGCGAAGGACATCGCGCTTGTGGACAACTCCGGCGATGCGCCGAAGCTGCGCTACGTCTTCGACATCGCCGACACCGGCACCCGGCGCAGCTCACGCCCGTTCTCGCCCTGGGAGATAAACGACGGGAACCTCGCCGAAGTCCAGCTCGGCTTGCGGCAGGCGTTCAACGCCGAGGGAGATTGGCTCTCCAGCCAGCTGCAAGACGTGGCGCGAGACCTCGCCGAGATGTATTTCGACGCACACCGGCACGATATAGCCGGTATCATTGACGGTTCATTGATGGCCGGGTATGATGAGGGCGAGCTGAGGGACAGCTTCATAAAAGCCGCCTATGCCAGCACAGCCTACGCCCTGCTTAGCCGCTGCGGCTATGACCCGGCGGCGTACTTCGATGAGGCGGACTTCGCGTTCCTCAGTGAGTGGAACACGTCTGAGGCCGTGACCGCCCTCGGCACGGCGGTCAGCGAGAATACACAGATGGTGCTGCGCCAGATCGAGCGCACGATACGAAGCTACGAAAGGAGCCAAAGCCATGATAGAGATAACCTACAACACCGTGAACGGCGTCCAACTGCCGAACCTGAGCCTGCCGGAGACGGAGCCAATAGGCCGCTACGGGAGGATGCGCCAGAAGTATCTGCGGGAGCACCGGCCAATACTGTGGAACCAGCTCCTTATGAACGGAACACTGTGGCCGCACCTGCACGAGATAGAAACAGCGGCGCAACAGCGGATAGACCTGATACTGCCGAAGCTGGCGGCGGAAGCGGGCGCGACGGAGGAGCTGAAAGCCGCCGACCCGCTGAAGTGGACGGGCCTCATGAACAGCTGCAAGGCTCAGGCCGAAGAAGTAGTTCTGAACGAATTGATCTACAACTGAATCTCTTCGACGAAGCGGAGGACGCGCAAGCGCCCTCCGCTTTCTCTTTCCCACAGGAGGTCATGGACGACGTGCTCCGGCTCGGCGGCAACACCGACGAGCTGCGTATGCGCGTCGTCGCGGAGTTTGAAAAGCGTCGCACGATAGATGAAATAGCCGCTTTTCTGCCGACGGTCTACCAAGGCGGCAACGGCTTTACCATAGGCGGCGAGAAATACGCCGTGTGGTACGCCGAGGATGGCATCCGCATCGCCCAGGGCGAGCAGGCGCGGTACGAGCGCGGCGCGCAGCTCATAACGTGGGCGGACGCCGCTGCACGCATAGGCGAGCTGCTGGACACCGGGCATTACGCCACCAAGGACGAGGTCGCCGGGGCCGAGGACTACGAGCACGAGTTGATTGCAAGAAAGCTCCGGGATCTGCAGCACGACCTCAGCAAAGGCAATGATGGCCTGTTTCCCAGCCTTGCGGATGTGGACGGCGGCTACCCTGAGGCCGTGCAGAAGATAGCCGCAAAGCTCGCAGACCCGGAAGGCCGCGAGGCAGTCTTGGGCGACTATCTCGCCTTCCGCGAGGCTTACAAGGCTAACCGCAGTGTGCTGCGCTTCCACTGCCACGACGTTGACGGCATCTTCGTCTCCCTCACCGCGCAGCTGCTCGAACGGCGCAAATTCACGTCGGACATGGAGCGCGTACCTGAGGTCAACAGCTTCATAACGCAGGACGAGATAGGAGACGCCCTGTCTCACGGAGGCGGGACCGTGGGCAGCAAATGCCGCATTTTCCGCTACTTCACCGAGGAACACTCTCTGAGCGAGAAGGCCGCTGTGCTCAAAGACCTGTACGGGATAGGTGGGCGCTCTCACGCGCTGTCCGGTGCCACCGGCAGCGGAGAGAACCACGACGCCAATGGTATTCGCCTCACCAAGCCAGGCTGCGAGTACGTGACCCTGACATGGAGCGCCGTTGCGAGGCGCATAGACGAGCTCATAGCCACTGACCGCTACATGACGGAGGCAGAGCTGGCGGAGTACGACCTGCACACCGCCGCTTACGCGAAGTACAGGGACGTCAAAGCCAACAACTCCGATGCCATTGTCCTTGTCGGGCAAGGCGGCAGCTATTATGCCTACGGCCCGGATGCGGAGCAAGTCTCGCGGACGCTCGGTCTGCGGGAACAGCACGCGGGCGGGCTGGATTTTGCCGTTGTCTCCGGCAGCCAGCTCGACGACGCCGTTGAGAAGCTGCGCTCACGGAGCGCGGTGAGCTATGTGGACGAGGCGGGTGTCGAGCACACGCTTCCGTTCATTATCTCGGACGCTGAGCGTGAGCAGTACGAGAATCAGCTCGTGGAGGCGCTTGTGAATGACAGCGCATATGTCAACGCGGTGCGCAACTCGGACCGCCAAAACGCCCTCGACGAGGGCTTTGCCGCCATACGGCGCATAGCTGCCGCGAGCACGGATATGCGCTTTCAGAAGCTCTACCACGACAACGCCGAGTTCCGCAACTGCCTGCGCAACGACGTGCTGGCAGCGGCGTACAAGGAAGTGTCCGAGCGCCCCGCAGTACTCCAGCCGCGCGAGCCGACGGCCTCGGCCTACGGCGTAGGGGACTTTGTGTGGCTCGACGGGCGCGAATTCAAGATAACCGACCTCCAGCGCGGCTACGTCGAGCTGCTTCCGCCAGAGCTGCCATACCCAATCTACCGCACCGAACACCGCGCAGACTTCGAGCGCATGCTCCGGCGCGACGAGAGAAACCGGCATATTACGGACTACCTCGAGCAAAAAGCTGCCGAGCGCAGCGCCGTCGCAACTGTTCCTTCCGAAGAATCCGCCCTATCCGATGAGCCAGTTCGATCCGAAGAACCCGCCCCATCAGACGAGGCCAAGTCCGCCGTATACATCCCGGTCGACGGAGAGTGGCAGGGCTTTCCGAACGTAGAGACACCTCAGAATGCGGCGCTGGAGGAGTTCCGCAAGGATACGCGGCGCGGGGCGCGGAACTTCCGCATCACCGACGACCATCTCGGTGAAGGCGGAGCCAAGGCGAAATGCCGGGCGAACATTGAGGCCATACGCCTGCTCAAATATCTTGAGGAAAACGGCTTTCAGGCCTCGTCCGAGCAGCAGGAAGTGCTCTCCCGCTACGTCGGCTGGGGCGGCATACCCGAGGTGTTCGACGAGAACAAACCCGACTGGTCGAAGGAATACGCCGAGCTGAAAGCCTTGCTCACGCCGGACGAATACGAGGCCGCGCGAGGCTCGACGCTCAATGCGCACTACACCTCGCCCGCGGTCATCCGCGCCATCTACGAGGCCGTGGGCAGCATTGGATTCGAGGGCGGGCGCATCATCGAGCCGTCGATGGGCGTCGGCAACTTCTTCGGCCTGCTTCCTGAGAGCATGGCAAACAGCCGGCTCTACGGTGTGGAGCTGGACAGCATCACCGGGCGAATCGCCAAGCAGCTCTACCCCGAAGCGGACATCGCCGTCGCCGGCTTTGAGACGACGAACCGCCACGGCTTCTTCGACCTCGCCGTCGGCAATGTGCCTTTCGGCCAGTACCAGGTCCACGACCCGGAGTATGACCGGCTCGGATTCTCAATACACAACTACTTTGCCGCCAAGATGCTCGACCAGGTGCGTCCGGGCGGCATTGTTGCCTTCGTCACCTCGCGCTACACGCTCGACGCCAAGGACGAGAGCGTGCGGCGCTACCTCGCCGAGCGCGGCGAGCTGCTCGGGGCCATACGCCTGCCCAACAACGCCTTCCGTGCCAACGCCGGGACGGACGTCGTCTCGGACATCATCTTCTTGCAAAAGCGCGAGGCCCCGGCTACGGAGCTGCCGGATTGGGTACACGTCGGCACGACGCCTGAGGGCTTCACGGTCAACCGCTATTTCATCGACCACCCGGACATAGTGCTCGGCACGCCCACCGCCGAGAGCACGCAGTACGGGCGGCAGGACTACACCGTCGCGCCCATCGAGGGCGCGGACTTGTCCGAGCTGCTTCACTTGGCCGTGCAGAACATACACGGTGAGTACACCGAGCGCGAGATGGAGGAAGCAGAGCGCTCGGACATCCTGCCCGCCGACCCGGACGTGCGCAATTACTCCTTCACCCTCGTGGACGGCGAGGTCTATTACCGCGAGGGCGGTATAATGGTGCGCCAGGACGTGAGCGCCGCCATGACCGAGCGCATCAAGGGCCTTATGGAGCTGCGGGACTGCACGCGAAAGCTCATACAGCTGCAAACCGAGGACGCAAGCGACGCCGAGATAGCCGCCGAACAGCAGCGTCTGAATACCTTATACGATGCCTACACCGCAAAGCATGGCCTGATCTCCAACCGCGAGAACAAGCGTGCGTTCTCGGACGACAGTTCGTATTACCTCCTCTGCTCCCTTGAAATCCTCAGCGAGGACGGCAAACTTGAGCGCAAGGCAGATATGTTCACGCGCCGCACCATCCAGCCGCACCGGCCTGTCGAGCATACCGAGACGGCTGCAGAGGCGCTGGCCGTCTCGCTCAATGAGCTGGGCCGCGTGGACATGGAGTATATGTCCCGGCTTTGCGGCAAGAGTGAAACCGAGATCGCCGCCGAGCTTTCCGGCGTCATCTTCCGCGTCCCCGGCACTGAGCGCTATGTAACCGCCGACGAGTATCTCTCCGGCAATGTGAGGGAAAAACTCCGCGAGGCAGAGACGGCGGCGAAGGATGATGCTTCATTCAACATAAATGTAGAGGCACTAAAGGGCGCGCAGCCGCGGGAGCTGACCGCGAGCGAGATAGACGTCCGCCTCGGCGCTACCTGGATAGAGCCGCGGTACATCGAGCAGTTCATGGTCAACACATTCCAGCCCACATACTGGGCCTCGCGGAGCATGAGCGTGAACTACTCGCCCTACACCTCCGAGTGGCGCATCGAGGGCAAGAGCGCCATCGGCGCAGCCGACGTCAACGCTTTCAGCACCTACGGCACCTCGCGCATAAGCGCCTACAAGATACTCGAAAACACCCTGAACCTCCGCGACGTGCGCATCTACGACAAGATCGAGGACGCGGACGGCACCGAGCGCCGGGTCCTCAACGTCAAGGAGACCACCCTCGCCCAGCAGAAGCAGCAGGTCATCAAGGATGCCTTCCGCGACTGGCTGTGGAAAGACCCGAAGCGCCGCGAGACGCTCGTCGCCAAGTATAACGAGCTGTTCAACAGCACAAGACCGCGTGAGTACGACGGCTCGCACTTGACGTTCCCAGGCATGAACCCGGAGATAGAGCTGCGCGAGCACCAGCGAAACGCCATTGCACGCATCCTCTACGGCGGCAACACGCTTTTGGCTCACGAGGTCGGGGCAGGGAAAACCTTCACAATGGCTGCGGCGGCTATGGAGGCCAAGCGACTCGGATTGTGCAGCAAGCCTATGTTTGCGGTCCCGAACCACCTCACGGAGCAGTGGGCATCGGAGTTTCTGCGGCTGTACCCGTCCGCAAACATCCTCGTGGCCACGAAGAAGGACTTTGAACCCGCCAACCGAAAGAAGTTCTGCGCCCGCATCGCCACCGGCGACTACGACGCGGTCATCATCGGTCACTCGCAGTTCGAGCGCATACCTGTGTCTCAGGAGCGCCAGGAGCGTTTGCTGCGGAGCGAGATAGAGGACATAACCGAGGGCATAAACCAGCTCAAGCGCAGCAGCGGCGAGCGTTTCAGCATAAAGTCCATGGAAAAGACGAAGAAGTCCCTTGAGGCCAAGCTAAAGAAATTGCTGGACATCCCCAAAGATGACGTCGTCACCTTCGAGGAGCTCGGCGTTGACCGCCTGTTCGTGGACGAGGCGCACAGCTACAAGAACCTCTACTACCACACAAAGATGCAGAACGTCGCCGGGCTTTCGAGCGCGGAGGCGCAGAAGTCCACAGATATGTATATGAAATGTCGCTACATGGACGAGCTGACCGGCAGCCACGGTGTCGTATTTGCGACCGGCACGCCGGTCTCGAACAGCATGACGGAGTTCTACACGATGCAGCGGTATCTCCAGCACGACACGCTGGAGAGCCTCGGCCTCGGTCACTTCGACTCGTGGGCGGCGAACTTCGGCGAGACGGTCACGGCGCTGGAGCTTGCGCCTGAAGGCACGGGCTACCGGGCGCGGACGCGGTTTTTCAAGTTCTTTAACCTGCCGGAGCTGATGAATCTGTTCCGCGAGGTCGCGGACATCAAGACTGCCGACCAGCTAATGCTGCCCACTCCCGAGGTCGTATACCACAACGAAGTGTCCCAACCGACGGAGATTCAGCGAAAGCTCGTGCAGGAGCTCTCCGAGCGCGCGACGAAAGTCCATGCGAGGATGGTAGACCCCAGTGAGGACAATATGCTCGCCATCACGAATGACGGGCGCAAGCTCGGCCTCGACCAGCGCGTGGTGAACCCGCTGCTGCCCGACGCGGACGGCACAAAGGTCAACCGCTGTGTGGACAACGTGTTCCGCATCTGGCAGGACGGCACGGGCGAGAAGCTGACGCAGCTCATATTCTGCGACCTGTCCACGCCCGGCAAGGGCTTCAACATCTACGACGACATAAAAACGAAGCTGATCTCTCGTGGCGTCCCGGAGAGCGAGATAGCCTTCATCCACACGGCGGACACGGAGGCTAAGAAGAAGGAGTTGTTCGCCAAAGTGCGCTCCGGCAATGTGCGTGTGCTGATTGGCTCCACGGCCAAGATGGGCGCGGGTACGAACGTGCAGGACAGGCTCGTCGCTCTCCACGACCTGGATGCCCCATGGCGTCCCGGCGACCTCGAACAGCGCAAGGGCCGCATCGCACGTCAGGGCAATATGAACGAGACTGTCCATGTGTACAGGTATGTCACCGAGAACACCTTCGACGCCTACCTCTGGCAGACGCTTGAGAATAAGCAGAAGTTCATAAGCCAGATCATGACGTCGAAATCCCCTGTGCGCTCCTGCGAGGACGCGGACGAGACCACGCTGTCCTACGCCGAGGTCAAGGCGCTGTGCGCAGGAGATCCGCGCATCAAGGAGAAGATGGATCTGGACGTGCAGGTCGCCAAGCTGCGTCTGCTCAAGTCCAGCCACCAAAGCCAGAAGTACCAGCTCGAGGACCGGCTGATGCAATACTTCCCTCGCGAGATAGCCGCGACGAGAGTGGCAATCTTGGGCTGCGAGGCGGACATCGCCACGCGCGACGGCCATCCCGCGCCCGCGGACAGCTTTGCCGGTATCGAGCTTCAAGGGCTGCACTACGACGAGCGCGTCGCCGCGGGCGAGGCGCTGATGCAAATTCTGCCGACTATTATGGACACAGAGCCCGTTCACATTGGCTCCTTCCGGGGCTTCGATGTGGAGGTCTCCCTTGAACAGTTCGGCAAGCACGTCCTCACGCTCAAGGGAGCGCTTGAGTACCACGTCGAGCTGGGCGCGGATGCGAGGGGCAACGTCACCCGCATTGAGAACGCGATGCCTATGATCGGCGGGAAGCTTGACACTTTCCGCGCCCGCCTCTCCGACCTTGAGCGCCAAGTCGAGAACGCTCGCAAGGAGCTGGAGAAACCCTTCCCGCAGGAGGACGAGCTGCGCGAGAAGTCCGCCCGGCTCGTCGAGCTGAACGCCGAGCTGGACACGGAGAACAACACCGAGCCGCAGGAGGCCGAGAAGCCCTCGGTGCTCGCCAAGCTCAAGGAACCGATACCGCTGTATGAACCCAAAACTCATCAAGTAAAGTACGAGGAGGCTTGCAGGTAAATGGACAAGTTGGAGCAGCTGCTCACCAAGATGAACTCTGAGTTTGCCGAGTATGAAGCCTGGCTGTTGCAGCAGCCGGCAAGCGTCATACTCGAAAACGCCTTTCAATACACGACCAAGCAGGACATCCTGATGCACGCGGAGTCCGTAGATATGTCTCCGGCGCAGCTCGAAACGCTGCTGCGCTTGAAGGCCCCGCTTGAGGAAGTGTTCGAGGCTTACAGAAATACGGACAGCGATTTTTTGATGATAGAAATGCACGACGCGATGGAGACCTGCGCCGACGATACCATGGCTGTCCAGCGCACAGCCCCGGTCTATACCCAGCCGCCGGACTACGCCCGCGAGCACGGCGAGCTGGACAAGTACCGCGAATCCAAGCGCCTAAACGTGCTCTGCAAGGAGGCTATAGAGCAGTCCATAAGGGGCAATTACAAGGACAACCGCCTCGACGCCGACGCCGTCTGGCGCGACGTCACCGCGCAGTTTGGCCCTGAGCGCACGGCCTTCGTCCTCGCCATGACGGTCAGGGAAAAGGACTTTGACGGGCGCTTTTCGCGTGAGAACAAGGCCTGGGCCAAGTCCCAGCGTCTCCCGCCCGACCCGGAGCACCGTGGCCGGTATTGCAGCTATGTCGTGGACAAGGCCCATCCCATCCTCACCGACGCTCTCATAACCCACGCCCGCCGCGAGCTGGAGAGGAAACCCTCGGTCATGGAGAAGCTGCAAAGCGCCGAGAAGCCGCCGAAGTCTACGGCGAAGGCCGCAGTGCCGGAGCTGTGAGCCGGAAGCGGAGCGTCAAGCTGGAGTTTTGGGTCACGCCCGACGAGAAGGAGCAGATCGAGCAGAAGATGTCTGAGCTAGGCACAGGAAACCTCAGCGCATACCTGCGCAAGATGGCCATAGACGGGCGCATTCTGAAACTCGACCTCCCGGAGCTGCGCGAGCTGCTCTCGCTCATGCGCCGGTACAGCGGTAACCTCAACCAAATTGCCAAGCGCGTAAACTCCACGCATCGCGTCTACGCCGCCGACCTGGAGGACATACAGACGTCGCAGGCAAAGCTCTGGCAAAGCGTCCGTGACCTGGTACTGAGTCTGGCCAAGCTGAAATAACGCGCTGCATCCTTGCGCTGTCCGGTGAACCATTGTATTCTGAACACGGAGGTGAGGAAAATGCGTATCCTTTTGAAAATACTCTGCGCGCCCGTTGTGGCCGTGCTTGCGGTGGCGGGCTGGTTCTTCACGTTTTTGCTGAGCGTTTCCGCCGCCGTGCTCGGCATTGCGGCGGTGGTGCTGGGGCTGCTTGGGCTGGCCATACTCATTCTGGACAGCGCCGTGAACGGCGTCATCGTGCTGGGCGTCGCCTTCCTCATAAGCCCCTACGGGCTGCCGATGCTCGCCGCGTGGCTCATAGCTCAGCTGCACGGACTGAGGTACGCCATCCAGGACGCCGTGTATAACTGAGGGGGTGGCGGCATAGCGGTAACGCGGATCATACCCATGCACGGCGGCAAGAGCATGGCTTCGGCGCTCAAGCTCCGCACGGACTATGCAATGAATCCAGATAAAACTGAAAACGGAAAACTTATCTCCGCGTTCGCCTGTGACGCACACACGGCGGACGCGGAGTTTTTGCTGGCCAAGCGCCAGTATAAGCAATACACGGGCCGCGATCAGACGAGCGACGTCATTGCCTACCAGGTGCGACAGTCCTTCAAGCCGGGAGAGATATCGCCGGAGGAGGCCAATCGCATCGGCGTGGAGTTCGCCGAGCGCTTCCTCAAGGGCAAGCACGCCTACATCGTCTGCACCCACACCGACCGGCAGCACATCCACAACGTACGCCCGGATAGGGCGATGAGAAAAGCAGTATAAGGTACTGCCCCGTAAGATA
>URDK01000061.1 GCA_900546485.1 uncultured Eubacteriales bacterium | reverse complement strand
GATAATACATAATATGCCTCAGTAGCTTAGCTGGATAAAGCGCCTCCCTCCTAAGAATTCGGTCAACCTGATACCTTGGGTGCAGAAGTGATTGCTCTAATCAAAAGCAAGACCGGGAATCAAAGTTTTCTCAACAATTTTTGATGCAACAAGTTTAACACCGTTCCGGTTGCAACGCAGTCGGTCACTTCGGTGTGAAAATCATTCTGCATATTCGTTTCCAAGCGCGTTGAATTTCAAAAAATCAACGATAATACATAATATGCCTCAGTAGCTTAGCTGGATAAAGCGCCTCCCTCCTAAGGAGGAGACCGCAGGTTCGAATCCTGTCTGGGGTATCCCTTTATGAAAATGCGAAGGTCATTTTTCCATGTGAAAGACGATCTTCGCATTTTTCATTTTGAACCTATCACCAAAATTAGCCAGCTAATGCCATTAGCAGAATTTTCGGTTCCAGCTAATAAAATCAGGTTCCCAGCTAATGAAGCCCCATAAAGCACCTTTTGAACTCTGTTTTCCGGCTCTCTGCTAAAATTGGTAGCCGCTTTCCTGTAAATCCATGTAAATACAAGATAATTTGTGTAAATCTATTTTCCACATTCCTGCCCGAAACCGTGCAAAACACTTTTCTCCATACATAGCGCGTTCACTCGCTGTTCTTCCCGAACAGAAAGAGGAACGCGCTTTTTTATTTTCGGGCTGAACTTCCCGAATCCGTCAAAGGAGGGTTTACCGATGAAAAAAGTTCTGACCGTCACGATGGACGGTATCCGCTACCCGGACTACCGCAAGGCACGGAACGAGATGCAAGAACTGGTCCGGGCACAGAAAAACGTAGAACGATTTTTTGCGGAGGAAAAAGAAAACACCGAGAAAACCCAGACCCGATAAACGAACACCGCCGAGGAATCTTCCCATTTGGGAGGCTTCCTCGACGGTGTTTTTTAGTTTATATAGCAGCGGTCCTGTTTTATAAGCCAATCTTCACACAGCCGCTGGGCTTCGTCCTTTGTGCAGCAGGTGCAGTTGAAAAGTTTGCCACGGATGGAACAGTAAGTGTAGTGTACCTTCGGGACTCCATTGGCATCTCGAAAATCAACGCAGCGTTCCTCACCGGGCATCAGATAGATCGTATCCACGTTCAGCAGCTCCTTTTACCTTCGTTCATGTGCCAAGGGGCACAACGTTTGCTATTGTACCATGTACCGTCCCAAAAGACCATTGCTTTTTTGACCAAAGATACGCACAAAAATTTTTCGTTCCAAAAGCGTCCAACTGGCGTTGAACAAACGCTATTGGATTGTGTATAACAAAAATTGCGACAGGTATGCTATTTGTGTGTAACAAACACAATTAGAATGTGAGGTCGCTATGAATACGCTTTTGGGTCAACGAATACGAGAACAGCGCAAGGAAAAAGGCTGGACGATTGAACAGTTTGCAGAACGGGTCGATTTGTCGGCAAATTATGTTGGAGATTTAGAGCGCGGAGTAAAAATCCCCAAACTGGAAACCTTTATCCGAATCGTAGAGGTGTTGGACGTATCTGCTGATGTGCTGATCCGGGATTCCGTTCCATCCGCATCCCATGTGGCAGATGACGAACTGAGCAGAAAGCTGAGCCAGCTCACACCGGGGCAGAAGAAAGCTGCCATTGACATTCTGAATGCATACACCGACAACATTCCCTATATTACAAAATAACACCTATGTCAAAGAACGCCAGCAAACGTGCTGACGCTCTTTCTTTTTGCCCTCAAATAGTCTATAATCAACACTATAAGCGTGCATATAACGCTAACAGTGAGTGTTTGAGGTGAACGACATGACAATCCTACCCAATATCGAAGAAGCAATGGAAGATGCCCGGAATGGAAAGCTGAGTCCGTATTGGCAGAACGACCTATACCGTGAATGTCACCGTCAGAAGTTATCGGACGAAGAACAGCAGGCTCTTTCGGAACTGGAGCGCATTTTGTCCGAAACTCCACAATGGAGCAGCGAAGAAGAATTGCATCATGACATGGCGAACATCGGCGGCAGAGTCTGGTACTGCCACTACTGGGAGGAACACTACTCCATGGTGCAGTTGACGGAAGATCGCAACGGCAGATTTAATACTGCCTACGTTCTGGACAGAAACACTTCCCCGGAAATGCGCCGGGAGGCTGCACTGCTGGCGCAGAAGGAGCTTGCGGAATGTATGCAGAAATGGGGCATTACGCTTCTGGATGCGCCTGTTCCTGAACAGATGAAGTACGATTCTCTTGCAGAAGCCGCTTCTCACCTCATGCAAGTTTTGAACGACCCAGAGCACATCACGGGGTAAAAAGCGTCCCGAAGGGATGCGCAGCCTGCATTGGAAAATGCAGATTAAAGGGGCTTGGGGCATTCCCCAACAAGCGTTTTGCAACGCAAAATAAGCAGATGTATATACGTCTGCACTGCTTGCCGGTACAATGTCATCGATGAAACAAAAACAGTTTCATCAAAGACGGTTATATGGTTGTGCCGATTTCCAAAACATAGTAATATTGAAGTACTAACTGGGGCTGAAAGTGGCAAAACTGCTTGCTTGGTTTCCATTCAGGAATTACTAACAGCGTAGACCGTCCGTTCGCTTCGTATACAGTCAGCGTCACAAATTGACACCAATTTATCATTCTTCACGAAGTATGTGCTAAAATCTCTTGACAGCACCTCACAAAATATGTTATCTTTTGTAAACATCCCTGAAAAGATATGACCTTTTCTGGGGACCGAACACAAACCGATTTTTCTCTGGAGGAAAGACCCATGAAGCAGGAGATCATCCGCAAACTGAGCGCTGCCGTGGCCATGAGCCTCGTTGTTGGCGTCTCTCTGGCCGCCTGCGGCGGCAGCAGCAGCTCCACCGCTGCCAGCGCGACCAAGACCGGCTCTGCCGACGGCTTTGGCGGTGCTGTCACCGCCACCCTGACCGTGGATGCCAATGGCACTGTTACCGACTGCAAGCTGGAAGGTGCACAGGAGACCGAGAACATCGGCGGCGCTGCACTGGAAGAGCTGTCCAAGCAGGTCGTGGCCGCCAACGGCCCCGCCATCGACGGCGTTGCCGGTGCCACGGTGACCTCCAAGGCCGTCCGGAAGGCCGTTGCCGCCGCACTGGGTGTGGAGCTGGCCGAAGAGGCCCCCGCCGACTCTGCTGCCGCAGCCCCCGCCGAGCCCGCCGCCATCGTCCCGGTGGAAGGCGGCATCCAGATCGGTCAGGCCTATGCTGCCGCCCACGGCACCAAGTGCTTCACCGAAGCGGTGGCTGTGGTGAAGGATGACGTCATCCTCGCCGCCTACCTCGACGATTTTCAGTTCACCAGCACCGATGCAGGCGTGACCGCCGTGCCCAACTCCGACTCCGACTTTGCCGCAGGCTACGCCGAGGGCAAGGTGCTGATGTCCAAGCGGGCCAACGCCGATTATTACAGCAAAATGATGGCTGAAAAGGGCGGCTCCACGGTCGCTCTGGATGCAAACTTCGACGCCATCCAGAACTTTGCCGTCGGCAAGACCATCTCCGAGCTGGAGGATGTGGCCGCCAAGGGTGCCGAGGCTGTGGACGCCGTCTCCGGCGCAACGCTGGTGGATACCGCCGGTTATCTCTCTGCCATCGTGGATGCCGCCAAAAACGCCCAGACCACGCAGGCCGTGGAGTTCAACGGCAGCTCCGAGGACCTGAAGCTGAATGTGGTCTATGGGGCCGCACACGGCACCAAGTGCTTCACCTCCGGCGCTGTTGCCACCGCCGGGGACACCATCGTGCTGAGCTACATTGACGAGTTCCAGTTTGCCGGTTCGGACGCCGGGGTCGTCGGTGTGCCCAACTCCGATTCTGACTTCGGCGCAGGCTACGCCGAGGGCAAGGTGCTGATGTCCAAGCGGGTCAACGCCGATTACTACAGCAAGATGATGGCCGAAAAGGCTGGTTCCACCGTTTCGCTGGATGCCAACTACGACGCCATCCAGAACCACGTGAACGGCATGAGCATTGCCGACGCCGAGGCTCTGAGCAAAGATGAAAAGGCTGTGGACGCCGTTTCCGGTGCCACGCTGGTGGATACTGCCGGCTACGTTGGTGTGCTGGTGGATGCCGCAAAGTAAGGCAAGAAAAATAACGTTCCTCTGAACACAGCAGCACCCGCCAGGAGATCTCCCGGCGGGCGCTGCTTATTTATTATATGTTTTATTGTATCCAGAACGGTTCGCCTAAACCGAGGGCCGCGCTGCGCGCTTCTGACGTTCCTTCTCCCTGTAGCAGGTTTGCCACAACAATGCGACCTTTCAGGCCGTATTCAACTGCTTTCAGTTCTAGTTAAACATGAGTGCTATCAGGAAGAAAATCATAGCAATCCCCACGAGCCAAGGGATAATTTTCTCTTGATGAAACTCTCGGAATCTCAATGATCTTATAAACAGAACACCCAATAGGCCGATGATACACCATGCTGAAACGGTAAGACAGATATCGTACATGTTCCTTGCCTCCCTCGTATCTCTTGTATGGCTTGATTGTATCTTATCCCTCCGATTTCACACATTCGGCATAGGTTAATGGGAACGAGGCTTTCAGGACAGCGCTTTTCCGCACCGTCCAGTCGTTTTGCCGCAGGAAACGCAGGTATTCCTCGCTCGTCCATCTGCTGTGGAGAGGGAAGCCCGCCAGCTTCATGAAAAATGCCTTGACCTTGCCGGAAAACGAGTTCCCCGCGTGGGTGAAGGTCGGCGCAATGAGCACGCCGTCCTCTTTCAGCACCCGCTTGATTTCTTGCAGGGCTTTTTCCGGCTGCGGCACGATGTGCAGCGCATTGGACACGATCACCACATCAAAGGACTTATCCGCATAGGGCAGGCGGAACATATCCTGCACGGAAAAGTGCAGCTTGGCAGAGTGGTTATCACGCTTGGCCTCGGTAATCATCTCCGCGGAGGCATCCGTCGCCTCGATGTGCGCTGCCGCGTTCACAATGTGCTTTGCAATCAGTCCCGTGCCGGTCGCCAGCTCCAGCACCGTTTTGGCTTTCACCACCGGCCGGATCAGCTTATACATCTCTTCGTATGCCGCCCGATCCTTTCGCATAAAGCGGTCGTAACGACCGGCATTTTTGTCCCAGAAGGTCTTTCGTTCTTTCATAGCCGTTGCCCTTATCTCTTCTTTATTTTTTGCCGCATTGTGCCTCTCGGAAAGGATTCAAAGTGCCACTAAATTTTCCCGTGCAGGCACCTGTCCCGCCGCTCTCAGGCGTATTCCAGCAGTGCATTGCACGCCGGACAAAGCGCCTCGCCCCTTGTCCAATGCACGCCACAACAATACCGGCGCACCATGAGGGTAACGGTTTCGATCTCCTTTTCCTTGTTCAAGTTCTGAAGTCCTTTCTGTTTTATACATAGTTAGTCAACTTTAACCATCTGGTAGAAGAAAAGGCAGGCCACCTGTATGCAGTCTGCCTTTTGCCTGATGCGAAAGCCCGCAGACACGCGGGGCTTACAGTACCAGCGAGGGCGCGGTGTAGACCCGTGCCTTCAGCTCGCTGTTTAGCATATACAGTCCCTTGCTGTCACCGCCGAACAGATCCATCTTGGTAATGAGGTCAGCGGCGTTCTTCTCCTCCTCACCCTGTTCCTTGATGAACCAGTCCAGCATCTGCATGGTGCGGAAGTCCCTGACCTCGTATGCGGCGGCGTAGATGGCATTGATGCTGGCGGTGACCAGCATCTCGTGTTCCAGTGCTCTTTTCAGCGGGGCCATGTGGTCGCCTCGTTCCCACTCCGGCTTTGCGATAGCCTCAAAGGTGACGCCCTCGCCGTTATTCTGCAAATACTGACAAAACAGCATGGCGTGATCCCGTTCCTCCTGCGCCTGTACCCGGTACCAGTTCTCAAAGCCGTCCAGTCCGACGGCGGCGTAGTAGTTGGCAAAGTCCAGATACAGATAGGCGGAGTAGAACTCCTTATTGATCTGCTCGTTGAGCAGAAGAGATACGTTAGCGTTCATGATACTTCTCCTCCATAAGATTGTCTTTTCCTGCTCCCGGCATGGGGGCAGATATACCGTACCCAGAGCGATGCTGGGATGCTCCCTTTTCATCTCCAGGAACACTTGCTCCGCCTTGGGATGCTGCTGCAGCTCCGTTACGGCGGCCAATATCTCCTCTGCGTATTTTGGCATACCGCCAACTCTCCAAATGCAAGAGTGAATCTTATTATTTTGCTTTTATTATACCTATATTTTTTTCTCTGTCAACAACCACAAAGGGCTTGTGCTCCAAAAGCTGCCTCGAAGCCGATTTTCTCAAATTATGTGACGCCGTCACAGTAAAACCGCTTGTCACGCGGTATACTACGCATAAAAATACAGCCGCAGAGTACATCTGTGGCTGTGCTTTGTGTTCAGTTGCTCACTGTTGTGTGGACTGGATATGGAGAGACAACATATCTCCCGATCTTACATGGGTTATCTTATCTGCCATCACTTTGGCAGTTTGCCTTGCAGATATGTCGGCATCCCCACTGCGGTCGTATCCGGCCTGACCTTAAACATGGCTTTTTCAATCTACCTCCCTTATCGGTTTTCCGCGATATATTTTTCCGCCATGTGGACTGCCACCGCGCCGTCCGCCACGGCGGTGACCACCTGACGGAGGGGCTTCGTCCGCACGTCGCCCACGGCGTAAACGCCGGGAATACTGGTTTCCGTGGTCTCTCCGGCCACGATATAGCCGCCGCCGTCCAGCTCCAGTTGACCCACCGCCAGCGCCGTGGCGGGCTGTCGGCCCACGCTGACAAATACGCCGTCGCAGTCCACCACGCTTTCCTCACCGGTGACGGTGTCCCGCAGGCGGACGCCGGTCAGCCTGTCCCCGGAAAGCAGCGCGGAAACGACGCTGTTCCAACGGAATTCCACGTTTTCGGCCTGTGACAGCGGCTCGTGATAGATCTTGGTGGCCCGCAGGGTGTCTCTGCGGTGGACGAGGATCACTTTTTTCGCCACGCGGCTGAGAAGGAGGGCATCTGCCGCGGCGGAATTGCCGCCGCCCACCACGACCACCGTTTTGCCCTTGTAAAACATCCCGTCGCAGGCGGCGCAGTAGGCCACGCCCCGGCCCAACAGCTCCGTCTCTCCGGCAACGCCCAGCGTTCTGGGATCTGCGCCGGTGGCCAGCACCACGGTTTTCCCCCGGAAGATCCCCTCGCTGGTCTCCACGAGCTTGGGAACCGCCGTCAGATCCATGCGGAGAACTTCCGCGTATTCGCTGCGTGCCCCAAAACGCTCCGCCTGCTTTTGCATCTTCTCCGCCAGAGAGAAGCCGTCGATCCCGTTCTCAAAGCCGGGGTAGTTGTCGATCTGCTCGGTCAGGGCCATCTGCCCGCCAGCAGACAGCTTTTCCAGCACGACGGTGTCCAGCCCCGCCCGTGCCGCGTACAGGGCGGCGGTGTAGCCGCCCGGGCCGCCGCCCACCACGAGCATATCATAAACATGATTGTTGTTCATATCTGAACCCTCCGTTATTTCGCCAAGGCTTCCTGAATGAAACGGTCGATTTCTGCCTTTGAGCCGGGCGCGATGATGGAATCCACGGCCTTTCCGTTCCGGTACAGCACCAGAGTTGGGATGTCCTCGATCCCCTCGGCCCCCGCCAGCCGCGGCTCCTCGTCAATGTTGATCTTGCCGACGGCGAGGCTGTCCGCGTATTCCTCTCCGATCTTCTCATACGCGGGGTCGATCCTCCGGCAGTAGCTGCACCAGGGCGCCCAGAAATCCACCAAAACGGGCTTTTTCTCCCGGATCGCCTGCTCAAACTGCTCCTGATTCATGTTCATAGCTGCCATATCTGTCAGCTCCTTTCCTTTGTTTGGGTATTCTCAAGACTCCGGTCTCGCCCCACACCACATCGTGACCTCAACCTGAGATGACGGTACTCTGCCCTTGGGACATAAAGCAGATGAGTAAGACCATCATCTGTACGAAAATAGCTGCGGTTTATTGCAGCTTATTCTGCGCAGAGCTCAGCCACCAGAGCGTCCATCTGCGCTTCGCTGGTTTGGTTCAATGCACCACGCAGAGACACTACCGTTTCGTAAAGGTGGATATCCTTCATCTCCTCCAATTTGGTGCGCATCAGCCGCGCGGCAGCAGGTGCCCAAGAGCCGTCTTCAATAAGGCCAACCCGGCGGTTTCGGAATCCCTTTGTCCGTAAATGTTCCAAAAACTCCCTCATGGGCGGAAACAGTTCTCCGTCATAGGTGGCGCTGGCTAAAATCAACTTCCCGCAGTAGAACGCACTGGCAACAGCGTAGGAAAGATCTGACACAGTGAGATCACAGATGTTGACCTGTACGCCTTTTTTCTCTAATTTACCCTTGAGGGTCTTCGCCGCATGGGCAGTATTTCCATGGATGGATGCGTGAGCGATCAGGATGCCCTCCGGTTCTTCCGGTTTCCATTGTGACCAGAGATCATAGAGCCGCAGGTACTCCCCCAAGTCTTCTGTGAGCATGGGGCCATGGAGCGGGCAGATCGTTTTGATCTCCAGCGCGGAGATTTTTTTCAGCAGAGCCTGCACCTGTGCGCCATATTTCCCGATAATATTGTAATAATACCGTCGGGCCTGCGGCACCCAGGGGGCACGGGCAGTCCGTTCCAGTGAGCCAAAGCGTCCGAAGGCATCCGCCGAGAACAGGATTTTTTCCGTTTCCTCATACGCCGTCATCACCTCCGGCCAGTGTACCATCGGCGCCAGCAGAAAGCGCAGCCGGTGCAAACCCAAGGAAAGCGTATCTCTTTCGCCAACCTCCAGCATACGGTCTTCCGACAATGCACCTGTGCCGAAGAACTGCTTGATCAGGGTAAATGTTTTCGCGTTTCCCACGATCTTCATCTCCGGGTACTTTTGTGCCAGCCGCATGAGGCTGCCGGAATGATCCGGCTCCATGTGTGTGACCACAAGATAGTCGGGGCTGCGCCCCTCCAACACCCGCGCCACATTGGAAAGCCATTCCTCCGTTGCCCGTGCGTCCACGCTGTCCATCACGGCAATCTTCTCATCCAGAATGACATAGGAGTTGTAGCTCACTCCCATAGGCTGGACGGAGTACTGGTTTTCAAAGAGTGCCAATGTGTTATCATCCACCCCTACATAGCGGATGGCATCTGTTACCGTTTGGATAGCCATATAAAAAATACCTCCTATTTTCCTTACTCAGACTCTGACTGATAGGTTCTTCTTTTCTAATGGAACATACGCTCAACCGCAGATCGACGGTCGCGCATTTTACCGTTGCCTTGCTTCCCCCAGAGTCGTTACATGTGGTACACCGCAGCGGAGCGAAGTCCTTCCGGCAGGCCGTCGGGCGCAGCAGGTGAAAGTTCCCAGCGTACCTGCCCCACCCACTGGGAGGCGACGGCGGAGAAGTGGAGCATGACAATACCGAGATCCAATGCGGCATCCAAATTATCGGTGTAGGCATCCTCCTGCTGCACCAAATAGATGCTGTGATCCTGCACAAGGAAGCCATAGGGCTGACGGTTGAGATAGCTGGGGGAGAGCGAAGCGGCGTAGAAGGACTGCCAGAGCATATCGTCGTAGAAGTCCATCATCTCGTCAAGCCCAGACTTGTTGCTCCAGCTCCCCATGTGAACCAAATCGTGCACGCCCTTTTTGGGCGCGTAGTACTGCTGCTCGGCCCGCACATCGATCTGAGACATACTTAGGATATTCAGCCGCAGCTTTTTTGCGGTCTTTTCCCCGTAGCCAAAGGCAACGATTGCCGCCACCTCTAACGGGGTGGCGAGAGACAGTGCCTTTTTGATTTTGTCGCTGTCGGTGAAGGTCATCCAGCAGGTGTCAATGTCCAACTCAGTCAGCTTGAGGACGAGATCTTCCATCATGTAGCCGGCGTTGATGGCCGCATAGGAATGCGGGGCAGACATAAGGAGCAGGTAGTGCGGTGCTCCGATGAGAAATTGATTATAGCCCGCTGAGCTCTCCAGCGCCGGCTGTGCATCCTTGTCCAAGACGATCAACTCCGTTGCAATCTCCGGGACAAGACGGGGGCAGGTCTTTTCATAGTAGGATCGGAGCTGGCCGATAGCCTCGCTCGGAACTTCCTTTTCGCGGAATGCGTGAACGGATCTGCGATATTGGATCATAGCGCTGTAATTCATAGTAGTATCTCCTATTCTGATGTCTTTGGTTTTCTTATAAATCGTCTATCAGTGCGGTGCTCTTGGCGTAGGCGGTACTGCGTGCCTCAAAGAAATCGGTCTTGACCATGTTGGCGTCGGCGTACTGGCTGACCCATTCCATGCTCTCCGGTTCGCTCTCAAAGCCTGGATACAATGCGGGATAGCCAAGGCTCGTCCAGCGGAGGTTGCCGAGATAGCGGATGTAATCGCTGATCATCTGCCGGTTCAGCCCCGGGATGTCGTCGCCGATCACATAATGCCCCCATGCGATCTCCTGTTCCACGCCCTCACGCATCATCTCGCGCAGCGCTTGTACGCTCTCGGCGGTGAACAACTCCGGCTGCTCCTTTTGCAGCTCCGTGATGATATTGCGGAACAGCCACAAGTGCGTGTTCTCATCGCGGTTTATGTAGCGAATCTCCTGCGCCGAGCCGGGCATCTTCCCGTTTCGGGAGAGATTGTAGAAGAACATAAAGCCGCTGTAAAAATAGATGCCCTCCAAAATATAGTTTGCCATCATCACGCGCAGCAGCGTGGGAGCGTCCTTCCTCTCCTGAAACTCGTTGTAGCAGTCCCCAATGAAGGTGTTGCGGCGCAGCAGATGCTCGTCCGTTTTCCATTGGTAGAGGATGTCATTGCGCTCCACGGGGGAACAGATGGTGTCGAGCATATAGCTGTAGCTCTGTGAGTGGACACACTCCTGAAACGCCTGAATGGACAGGCAGAGATTAACCTCGTTGGCGGTAATGTAGGCGCCGATATTAGGCAGGTTCGCTGTCTGAATGGAATCCAAAAAGACAAGAAAACTCAGAATTTTATCGTAGGCGCTGCGCTCGGCTGACAGCAGGCGGGGATAGTCCTTCACATCCTGCGAGAGATTGATCTCCTCAGGGATCCAAAAGTTGTTCATGGCCTGCCGGTACCAGTCGCTGACCCAAGCGTACTTCATATTGTTGAAGTCGTTGAGGTTGGTGGTATTGCCGCCGATCATGCGCCGCAGGCGCACATCAGGGTCGCCCTCCGGGTTAAAGAGGGGCTTTTTCTTCAGTTCCGTCATGCTATCCTCCTTATGACGAGCAGCTTTCGCAGGTCTCGACCTCAAGGGCCTTGCTGCGGACATAGTAAATGGTCTTGACGCCGGCCCTCCACGCCTCCAAATACAGTCTGAGCACCTGACGCATGGAATAGTCGTTGGTGATATAGAGATTCATGCTCTGCGCCTGGTCAATATGTCTCTGGCGAAGGCCCGCGGCGCGTACCGACCAGCTTTGGTCGATTAGATGCGCTGCCTTATAGTACCACCATGTGTCCATAGAAAGCTCCGGAGCAACGCGGGGCAGCATGCTGCCCTTTTTTTCCTCTAAAAAGAATTTCTTCATAATTGGATCTATGCCCGCCGACGTGCCGGAGAGGATAGATGTGCTGGAGGTCGGTGCGACCGCCAGCAGATAGGCGTTGCGCATTCCCTGCACCGCCACCGTTTTCGCAAGCGCCCGCCACTTTTCGGAGGTATAACCCCGCTTTTCAAAATACGCGCCAGTCTGCCAGTCGCTGCCCTCAAAGAGCGCGTAACGACCCTTTTCCAGTGCCAGAGCTGTGTCCGCCTTGACAGCGGCGTAGTTGATGAGCTCGAACACTGCGTCGGTGAAGGCAAGGTGCTCATCGCTCTCCCAGTGGATGCCGCGCTTTGCCAGCATGTGGTGGTAGCCGCTGACGCCCAGGCCGATGCTGCGGTACTTCTGATTGGTAAGCCGCGCGTATTCCAACGGGTAGAAGTTGAGGTCGATCACATTATCCAGTGCGCGGATGGCCGTTTCCACCGTGCGTTCCATATAGGCCTCGTCCTCCACCGGCAGATTACCGAGAGACAGACTCGCCAGGTTGCAGACCACAAACTCGCCTGGGCGTGTGGCCGTCACCACAATTGTGTCGCCGTTCTCCGTGTGCACCTCAGTGCTGATGTGCTCGATGGGTGCCATGTTCTGCGCGATCTCCGTACAGAGATTGGAGCAATAGATCATTCCCGTGTGGCCGTTTGGGTTCATATGATTTACACTGTCGCGATTGAAAGCGAAGGGTGTGCCGGTCTCCACTGCCGAGCGAAGCACCAGCCGCACGATGTCCTTGACGGTGACGCTGCGCTTTTCGATGCGCGGGTCATTGACGCAGTCCAGATACCGCTTCTCCCATTCTGTACCCCAGTAATCCTCCAGTGCGTAGCCCTTGACCGTGAGGATCTCATGCGGACACATGAGATGCCACGGCGCGTCTATGTTCTCCTCCGCCAGTCGCCAGAAGAGATCCGGATAGCACACGGCGGGAAACACATCATGTGCCTTCATGCGGTCGTCGCCGTTGTTGGTGCGCAGTTGAAGGAATTCCGGCAGATCCCGGTGCCATGCGTCTAAGTAAACCGCCACAGCGCCCTGCCGCATCCCCAACTGATCCACCGCCACGGCGGTGTCGTTGACCAGCCGGATCCAGCGGATAACACCGCCCGCCGCCCCTTGAAAGCCGCGGATGGTGCTGCCTGCAGCGCGCACCTTACCGAAGTACATCCCCATTCCACCGCCGAATTTAGAGACCTTTGCGAAGTTGTCCAGCGAGCGGTAGATGCCGTCCAGACTGTCCGGCACAGTGTCCACAAAGCAGCTTGAAAGCTGATGGTAGGGCTTTCGTGCGTTGGACATGGTAGGTGTCGCCATCGTGACCTCCATACGGCTGAGCATATCGTAAAAGCGTTTTACCCACCCCATGCGGTCAGAGCCTTCGTTCATAGCAAGATGCAGCGCGATACCCAAAAACATCTCCTGCGGTGTTTCCAGCGGCACGCGGCTGCGTGACTGGATCACATAGCGTTTGAGCAGCAGGTCAAGGCCGGAGTAGGTGAACAGCTCGTCCCGTTCCGGGCAGAGAAAGTCCTCCGCCATGGCAATCTCCTCGTGGGTATAGTGGGCAAGGATATAGTCACCGTAGAGTCCCTTATCCGTCAGATAGCGAAGCTTGCCATAGAGGTCGCAGACGCCGCGCCCCTCCCATTCCTGTGCGTTGCGACAGCGAAAGGAGTGGTTCAGAAGCCGCGCCGCGATGAACTCCCACTTGGGTGCCTCTGCCGTAGTCAGCTCTACCGCCGCCTTGGTCAGTGCCTCAGCCCGCTCATCCTCCGTCATGCCCAGGCGACAGAAACTCTCAAACTTCATTTGAAGCGCCGCGAGGGAGTAGACTTCCTCGGTAAAATCCATCTGGATGCGGCGCAGCACCTCGTCAAGCGAGTCATCCCCCACCGCCCGCGCGATGGTATGCCGGACACGGCGCAGCGCAGACCGCTTTTCGCGGTAGAGGATGTACGCCTTGGCCACCTCATAGTGTCCGCGCTCCATGAGCGTTCGCTCCACCTCGTCCTGCACACGTTCTACGGTGAGCGGCACTGTGACGGAGAGATTGTTGAGAACGGTGGCGAGGATCTCATCCATCTCTCTGCTCCCGATCTCCTTGCCCTGTCCGTCAAACGCCTTTTTCATGGCGTTGAAAATTTTCTCCTGTTGAAAGGGAACAGACTCCCCGTTTCGTTTTCTGATCTCCATTTCGATCCTCTCATCTTCTCCGGTCACTTCTCATGTCCTTTTGGGCAAAGAGCGGGCAAGCGCAGTATCACGCTTGCCCGCTCTGTTTTTGAAAGCCGGTTTTTCTGCAGCCGACGCGGTGGGGCTGTTTGTTGTCTGTTGTCTTGGTTTTGGCTTTCCTGCCAGTTACTTCATAGATTCCAGAATGGCGTCCGCCAGTGCTTCCAGCTCAGTGCGCTTGTCCGTGCCCATGGACGAGGCGAGGCTGAGCCGCTCGTTGAGCACCGTCATGTTCTTAAGCTCATTGTTGACGAATTTCTGCATGAGGTCACCGGACTTCACCGCCCATGAGCCGTTTTCAATGATGGCAAAGGTGCGGTTTTGCAGATTCAGTGCCTTCATATCCATGAGGAAGTCATGCATGGCGGGGTAGATGCCGAGGTTGTAGGTCACAGAGGCCAGGACAATGTGACTGTACTTAAACGCCTCGGAGATCAGCTGGGAGACATGAGTGGAGGACACATCGTACATCGCCACCTTGCTCATGCCCTTATCGCAGAGCGACGTCGCCAGCGCCTGCGCCGCGTTCTCCGTGTTGCCGTACATAGAGGCGTAGACGATGAGCACGCCCTGGGTCTCAGGGGCATAGCGGCTCCATGTGTCGTACTTTTCAATGAACCAGCCCAGATCCTTGCGCCACACGGGGCCGTGGAGCGGGCAGATGTACTTGATCTGATCCAAAACGCCGCCGACCTTTTTCAGCAGGAGCTGGATGTGGGGGCCGTACTTGCCCACGATGTTGGTGAGGTAACGGCGGGCGTCGTCCAGCCAGTCCCGCTCGAAGTCCACCTCGTCGGCGAACAGCTTGCCGTCCAGCGCGCCGAAGGTGCCGAAGGCGTCGGCGGAAAAGAGGACGCCGTCGGTGACGTCGAGGGTCACCATGGCCTCCGGCCAGTGAACCATAGGCGCGCCCACAAAGGTGACGGTGTGCTTGCCGAAGGAGAAGGTGTCGCCCTCCTTCACCTCGATGCACTCATGTCCGTCCACATGGAAGCCGAACTGCCGCATGAGCATGAATGCCTTCTCGTTGGAGATCAGTTTCACCTTGGGATGGCGCAGCAGGATCTCCTCGATGCAGGCGGCGTGATCCGGCTCCAGATGGTTGACCAGCAGGTAGTCCAGCTCGCGGCCATCCAGCACATACGCCAGATTTTCCAAAAGCTGGCGGCAGGCAGACCAGTCCACCGTGTCAAAGAGCACCGTCTTTTCATCCAGCAGGCAGTAGGCGTTGTAGCTTACGCCCCGGGGAATGGGAAAGCAGTTTTCAAACAGGGCCAGGCGATGGTCGTTGGCGCCCACCCAGTAGAGGTCGTTCGTTACTTTACGCACGCAATACATCTTATCTTGCCTCCTTCACGGCCTCAAGCCTTTACAAATTGATCCTTCGTCTCCGCGCACTCGGGACACACCCACTCGGCGGGAAGCTGCTCAAAGAGCGTACCGGGCGCGATCTCGCCGTCCTCGTCGCCCAACTCCGGCACATACTCGTAGCCGCAGCCGCTGCAGACGTAGCGGTCGCCGATGGGGGCGGGCTTCGGCGGCGTGGGCCGCTTCATCTTTACCATGGGCGGCGCGGGCAGCTTTTCGCCGCTATCCAGCGCGGCAGTGAGCAGGGGCAGGATCTCCTCCACATCGCCCACGATGCCGTAGTCGCAGTTCTTGAAGATAGGCGCGTTACCGTTCTTATTGATGGCCACGATGGTGGAGGCGTCCTTGATGCCCTTAAGGTGCTGGGATGCGCCGGAGATGCCGCAGGCGATGTACAGATTGCCGGTGAACTTCTGACCGGACATACCCACATAGCGGTTCAGCGGCAGATATTTGAGAGTCTCCGCCACAGGGCGGGAAGAACCGATGGCCGCGCCGGCGGCCTTGGCCAGCGACTCTACCAGTTTCATGTTCTTTTTCTCCCCGATGCCCTTGCCCGCGGAGACCACCCGCTCCGCCTGCGGGATGGGCGTATCCATAGGGATGCCCACGGAGAAGTCGTGACCATCCTTCTTCAGCGCCGCCACAAGGTCGGCCACCTGCTGGGCAGCATCCCCCTCCCGGAAGATGGTCTTTTTGCGAATGCCGGTGATGGGCGCGGGTTTCTTGGCCGCCGAACGGCTCTCGCCGCCGGAGCTCTTGCCCAGCCTGCCCAACAGATGAGAGGCGATGACCACCCGCTGGATCTCGTTAGTGCCCTCGTAGAGGGTGGTGATCTTGGCGTCGCGGTAGGCCCGTTCCACCTCCATGCCCTTGAGGTAGCCGCTGCCGCCGTGGATCTGCAAGGCATCGTTGGTGACCTCCAGCGCGATGTCCGAGGCGTACATCTTCGCCATGGCGGACTCCATGCCGTAAGGCGCGTGCTGCTCCTTCAGCTCCGCCGCGGAGTAGATGAGGAACCGGGCGCAGCGCAGCTTGGTTGCCATATCTGCCAGCTTGAAGGCGATGCTCTGCTGGGCCGCGATGGGCTTGCCGAACTGGACGCGCTCCTTGGAATAGCTCAACGCGTGCTCAAACGCGCCCTGGGCGATGCCCAGCGCCTGCGCGGCGATGCCGATGCGTCCGCCGTCCAGCGTGGACATGGCAATCTTGAAGCCCTCGCCCTCCTTGCCCAATAGGTTTTCCTTGGGAACCTTCACGTTGTTGAAGATCAGCTCCGCCGTGGAGGAGGAGCGAATACCCATCTTGTCATAGTGGTCGCCGAACTCAAAGCCCTTCCAGCCCTTCTCCACGATGAAAGCGGAGATGCCCCGGGTGCCGATGTCCGGCGTGGTGACGGCGAAAACCACATAGG
>URDK01000060.1 GCA_900546485.1 uncultured Eubacteriales bacterium | reverse complement strand
CATCAGTAACCAAGATTGACTTCAACGACATGACTGAAGCAATCCCGGCATTTATCGCGATCATCGCAATGCCATTCCTGTACAGCATTTCTGAAGGTATCGCAATGGGCGTTATCTCTTACGTTGTTATCAATCTGGCTACCGGACGCGCCAAGGAGAAAAAGATCAGCGCGCTGATGTATGTCCTGGCCGTGTTGTTTGTGCTTAAGTATGTGATGATTTAACCTTAACCGTTCAGACGGCGGGAAAATTGGCCGGCAAAGCAGCGTCAAGCTCGCTTGTAAGTAGCTTTACCGGCCAGTTTTCACATCGGATGGACATCCGATGCTTCTTGACCAGCATTATCGGTCAAGAAGATAAGCCGTCTGGACTGAGCAGCATCTGTAGGCGTTGGTTTAGAACCAGGAGGTATTGTCAATGGCAGTTGGAAAAAGTATCATCCGCGTTGACGCATGCGAGAAGGTGACGGGCGGCGCCAAATATACGGCCGACCTGGAACCGAAAGGCGCTCTGGTCGCGAAAGTGGTCAGAAGTACCATCGCCAACGGGGTAGTAAAAGGATTTGACCTGGAGGCGGCCCTTGCGGTGCCGGGAGTTGTGAAGATCGTCACATGTTTCGATGTGCCGGACTACCAGTTTCCCACCGCGGGCCACCCCTGGTCTGTGGAGACGGCCCATCAGGACATCGCGGACCGGAAGCTATTAAACACACGAGTGCGCGTGTACGGCGACGATATCGCCGCCGTAGTCGCGGAAGATGAGATCTCAGCAGCCAGGGCAGCGCGGCTGGTGATGGTGGAGTACGAAGAGTATCCGCCGCTTCTCACACCGGAAGAAGCCCTGGCGGAGGGGGCGCCCCGGCTGCACGACGAGAAGCCGGGCAACCTGATCGCCCACTCCGGATTCAAGCTGGGCGAACTGAGCTACGAGGAGGCCGCAGAGGAAGAGGGCCTTATTGTGATCGACAAGGAATACGGGACGCAAAGCGTGCAGCACTGCCATATAGAGACGCCGGTTTCCTTTGCCTACATGGAAAAAGGGCGTATTGTCGTAACTACCTCAACCCAGATCCCCCATATCGTGCGCCGGGTGATCAGTCAGGCGCTGGGCGTGCCTATGGGGATGATCCGGGTGATCAAGCCGTATATCGGCGGCGGGTTCGGCAATAAACAGGATGTGCTGTATGAGCCGTTAAACGCCTACCTGTGCACACTGGTGGGCGGGCGCTGCGTGAAGATGGAGATCAGCAGGGAGGAGACGCTGGCCTGCACCAGAGTCCGCCACGCGATGAATCTTCACGTGAAGGCGGCGGCCAGGAAGGACGGCACCCTGGTGGCCAGAAAGCTTACCGCTTACTCCAACCAGGGCGGATACGCCAGCCACGCGCACGCCATTGTAGCGAACACTTCAAATGAATTTAAACAGATTTATCACGATGAAAAAGCGCTGGAAGCCGACGCCTACACGGTGTACACCAACATCGCCACCGGCGGCGCCATGCGCGGCTACGGAATCCCCCAGGCAGCCTTTGCTGCGGAATGCATGGCTGACGACCTGGCGTTGCAGCTGGGAATGGATCCGCTGGAATTTCGCAGGAAGAACTGTATGCAGGCCGGATATGAGGACCCTCACACCCATGTGAAGTTTAACTCCTACGGCCTGATGGAGTGCATGGAAAAGGGGCGCGAATTGATCGGCTGGGATGAGAAGCGCAGAGAGTACGTGAATCAAACCGGGCCGGTGCGACGGGGAATCGGAATGGCGATTTTCTGTTACAAGACCGGAGTTTACCCCATTTCCCTGGAGACGGCCTCCTGCCGGATGGTCTTAAACCAGGACGGCTCCATGCAGCTGATGATGGGAGCAACCGAGATCGGCCAGGGTGCGGACACGGTGTTTGCGCAGATGGCGGCTCAGGTCACCGGAATCACCGAGGACCGGGTTAACGTGATGTCCACTCAGGACACGGATAGTTCGCCCTTTGACACCGGCGCTTACGCTTCCCGGCAGACCTATGTGAGCGGCAAGGCGGTGGTAAAGACCGGAACGTTATTCAAAGAAAAGATCCTGGACTACGCTTCCTATATGCTGAAGCGCCCCATGGATACCCTGGATGTGAAGGAGAACAGCGTGGTGGACCGGGAGAGCGGGGAGCTTCTTCTCTCCATGGAGGAGCTGGCGACCACGGCGATCTACAGCCTGGACCGTTCCGTACATATTACGGCGGAAGCCACCAGCCACTGTAAGGACAATACCTTCGCTTCCGGCGCCTGCTTTGCGGAGGTGGAGGTGGATATGCCTCTGGGTAAGGTTAAGGTGACAAACATTATCAACGTCCACGACAGCGGCGTACTCATCAATCCTAAGCTGGCCGAAGCCCAGGTGCACGGCGGCATGTCGATGGGCCTCGGCTACGCCCTCGCAGAAAAGCTGCTCTTTGACGAAAAGACCGGCAGGCCGCTCAACGGCAACCTGCTCGACTACAAGATACAGACCTTCACGGACCACCCGAGGCTCGAGGCGTTGTTCCTCGAGAACGCCGAGCCCACCAGCCCCTTCGGCACCAAGGCCCTAGGCGAACCCCCGGCCTGCCCGCCCGCTCCGGCGATACGCAACGCCGTCATGCAGGCCACGGGCATAGCCTTCAACGCGATACCCATAACGCCCGAGGCGCTCTTCCGCGCCCAGGAAGGAGGCGAGGCGGATGTATGACATAAAAGCGCTGTACGAGGCCCGTTCCATCGCCGAGGCGCTGGAGCTGAGGCTCGAACACCCCGATGCCGTCGTCATAGCGGGGGGCTCGGACGTGCTCATAAAGCTGCGCGAGGGCAAGATGCCCGGTGCGGAGCTCATCTCCATCCGTGACATCGCGTCTCTTCGCGGCGTTGCAATGGACGAGGCCGGGACGCTGAAAATCGGTCCCCTGACCACGTTTTCCGAGCTCACGGCGAACGCGCTCATACGTGAGCACGTACCAACACTGGGCCAGGCGGCGGACGAGGTGGGCAGCCCGCAGATACGCAACATCGGCACCGTCGGCGGCAACATCTGCAACGGCGTCACCTCTGCGGACACCGCGCCGACCCTATTTGCCTTCGACGCAGAGGTCGAGCTGACAGGCGAGGAGGGCGTGCGGCGTCTCGCGATAGCGGACTTCTACCTCGGCCCCGGCCGCACAGACATTCGCCCCGGCGAGCTGCTGACCGGCATATACATCCCGCGCGCAAGCTGGGAGCGCACATTTGGCAGGTACATCAAATATTCCATGCGCACGGCGCTGGACATCGCGACGCTGGGATGCTCCGTGAACGTCCGCCTCGCGCCGGACTCCCGGAACATCGAGCGCGTGCGCATAGCCTACGGCGTGGCCGGGCCGGTGCCCTGCCGCTGCCCGGAGGCAGAAGCCGCCTTCGCCGGCGCGCCCTGCACGGACGAGACGGCCCGCGCCTTTGCAAAGGCCGCGGTCGCGGAGATAAACCCGCGCGACTCCTGGCGCGCCAGTAAGGCGTTCAGGCAGCACATAGCCGAGGAGTGCGCATACAGGGCCCTGCGCGAGAGCGTGGAGAGAGCGGGAGGCGCGATATGACGGAGAGGCAGTATAAGCACATACGCTGTACGATAAACGGCAGAGCGGTGGACAAGATGGTGGACATCCGCGCCTCGCTGACCGACCTCTTGCGGGACGACTTCTCGCTCACCTCAGTCAAGAGCGGCTGCAATGTGGGCGAGTGCGGGGCCTGCACGGTGCTCATAGACGGGGAACCGTACAACTCCTGCATTTACCTCGCCGCCTGGGCAGACGGCAAGGACATCCTCACCGTGGACGGTTTGACGAACCCGGACGGCAGCCTCTCGCCATTGCAGCAGGCCTTTGTGGACGAGGGCGCGATACAGTGCGGCTTCTGTACACCGGGCATAATTTTGTCGGCGCAGTCGCTCATAAACCGGGGGCAGGACCTCACGGATGAGGAGCTGCGGCGGCAGCTTGCGGGACATCTGTGCCGCTGCACGGGCTATGAGAACATCTTCCGGGCTGTGCGCCGTGCGCTGGACGAGAGCTTGGGCAAATGAAAAAGGACAGGAAAAGGGGGGCTCCGATAGGAGCCCCCCTTTTGTTGTGCATATTTGGTTTAGCGCTTGTTGGACCTTCTCCAGATCCTCTGCTCCTCGGCGGCCTTGATGAGCTCGTCGCGGAAATCGGGATGCGCGAGGGAGATGAGGCTCTCGGCCCTCTCCCAGGTGGTGCGGCCGGCGAGGTTGGCGACGCCCTGCTCGGTGGCGACGTAATATGCCTGGCTGCGCGGGGAGGTGATTATCTCGCCGTTGAAGTGCGGCACGATGTTCGAGCTGCGCTTGCCGTCCTTGCCGACGCGGGAGGAGGCCACGCAGATGAAGCTCTTGCCGCCCTTGGACATGGCCGCGCCGGTGAGGAAGTCCACCTGGCCGCCGGTGCCGGAGATGTGGCGGAGGCCGGCGCTCTCGGAGTTTATCTGGCCGTAGAGGTCTATGGAGACGCAACTGTTGAGGGAGATGAAATTGTCCATGGACGCGATGACGGACGGGTCGTTGACATAGGCGATGGGCAGCGCAATGACGCCGGGGTTCTCGTCCAGCCAGTCATAGAGCGCCTGGGAGCCGGTTGCGAGACCGAGCACGCCCTTGCCGGGGAAGATGTTCTTGCGCTTGTTGGTGAGCTTGCCGGCGTTGTAGAGGTCCAGGAAACCGTCAGTGCAGAGCTCGGTGTGCATGCCGAGGTCCTTGAGGTCGCTCTTGGCGATGATGGAGCCCAGCGCGTCGGGCGTGCCGCCGATACCGAGCTGGAGTGTCGCGCCGTCGACGAGGTAGGGAATGATGTTCTCGGCTATCTTAATGTCCTCGGGCGAGGGCTTCTTAGCCGGGACGGTGGGCGCCGGGCCGTGCTCGCACTCTACGACCATGGTGACGTCGGAGATGTGGATAGACTCATTGTAGGCGCCGTAGATTTTCGGGAGTTTGTCGTTGACCTCTATGACGATGGCGTCGGCGCGGCCTATCATGTCCAGCGCCGTGCCGGCGGAGAGCGAGAAGTTGAAATAGCCGTGCTTGTCCATCGGCGTGGCGCAGACGTAGGCCACGTTGACGTGCAGGAATTCCTTGTGATACCAGGCCAGGTTGCGGAAGATCATGGGGGAGAAGTAGGCCTGACCCTTGTCGAGCAGCTTGCGCTCGTAGCCGGAGCAGTGCCAGGCGTTGTAGCAGAAGTGCTCGCCGGTGGGGTCGCACTCCACGACCTCGATGGGGCCATACATTATCTGGCCGCGGAACTTGACGTCAAAGAGCTCGTCGCGCCGCTTGGCCAGGGCCTTGTCGCACTCGACGGCGAAGGTGGTGCCGTTGCCGTATTCGACCCAGTCGCCACTCTTGACGAGCTTTGCGGCGTCCTCAGGCGTGCCGAGCTTGGATCTGTATTCGCTTATGAAGTCCATATCTCATCCTCCGTATGCTGATTTGATCATACTTCACCCTATTATTGCATGAAACCGCGCCAAAGGCAAGGGGCGTGTTCTTCACAAGAGGAGGATTTTGCGATATAATCTTCCGGAGGTGTGAAAGATGCTTGATTTTGAACTCTGTATACCGACTAAAATATACTTTGGCCGCGGCCAGTGCGCCCGTGTGGGCGAAATAATCGCGTCGCGCGGATACCGGCGCGTGCTCATATGCTATGGCGGCGGCAGCGTTGTACGGACGGGCCTGCTGGAGCGCGTAAAGTCCTCGCTGGATGCTGCGGGGGTGGAGCACGACGAATTCGGCGGCATACAGGCCAACCCGACGTCGGAGCGCTGTGCCGAGCTGGCGCATTATGCCCGTGAGCGCGGCAGCGAGCTGCTGCTGGCCGTTGGCGGCGGCAGCGTCATAGATACTGCAAAAATGGCCGCTCACTGCGTCAGGACCGGCCTTGACCCCTGGGATTACACCGAGCACCGGGCGGAGCCGTCCGACAGCCTGCCCGTGGGCGTTGTGCTGACGATAGCCGCCACGGGCAGCGAGACCAGCGACAGCGCAGTGCTCACGAACACCGCACTCGGCGTCAAGCGCGGGCTCAGCAGCGAGAAAAACCGCCCGCTCTTTGCAATAATGGACCCGGAGCTCACTATGACGCTCCCGCCGTACCAGACGGCCTGCGGCGTGGTGGATATACTCATGCACACGATGGAGCGCTATATGTGTACCAACCCGGACAATGAGCTCATCGACCGCATTTCTGAGGGCCTGCTGACCTCCGTCATCGACGCCGGACGCCGCGCCATGGCCGAGCCTGGCGACTATGAAGCTCGTGCGACGCTCATGCTCGCCGGAAGCCTCTCGCACAACGGGTTGACCGGCGCCGGTCGGGCCTGCGGGCTCTGGGCACACAAGCTCGAGCACGAGATGAGCGCGCTGGATGAGCGCATAGCCCACGGCGCTGGCCTTGCCGTGGTGTGGCCGGCATACCTGGAATTCTTTGCGCGGCACGGCCTGTTCACCGAGCGCCTGGAGCGCTACGCGGAGAAAATATGGGGCGTGAGCGGCGTTGAGAACGGCATCGAGGCCACGCGCGAGTATTTCCGCAGCCTCGGAATGCCGGAGCGCCTGTCAGACTTCGGCCTCACGGCGGAGAATGCCGAATACATGAGCCGCCGCTGCACGGACGAGGGGAGAAAGTTCTTCCCGAGCGTGATCCCCCTCGGTTTGGACGAGGTGCGTGAGATATTCTCCCTCTGCCTCTGAGAAAAGTAATCGCGCGTCAGGCGCGAAACCTCTCCGGAGAGCAGGAAGAGCGAGATGAGGTTCGGCAGGGCCATCAGCGCATTGAGTATGTCGGCAAGCTCCCATATCATGCTCCGCGTCCCCGCCGCGCCCAGCACGGCCGACAGGGCGTAGAGCAGCACGAAGCCGCGCTCGGAGCGCTTTCCGAGCAGAAAGCCGCAGCAGCGCAGGCCGTATATCCCCCAGCCGAGCAGGGACGAGAGCGAAAAGAGCAGCATACAGGCCGAGAGTATCGCGGCCGCCGCGCCGCCGCCGAACACGCCCGCGAAGGCTGAGACGCAGACGGAGAGCGTGGCCGGGCTGCCGTAGGGTATGGCTACGCCGGAGCAGAGTATCGCAAGCGCGGTCAGCGTGCAGACGACGATGGTGTCCGCGAAGACCTCGAATATGCCGAAAAAGCCCTGACGCACCGGGTCCGTCTCGCTGCTGGAGGCGTGGGCGATGGGCGCGGAGCCGAGCCCGGCCTCGTTTGAGAATACGCCGCGCCGTACGCCCCAGCCTATGCAGGCTCTCAGCCCCACGCCGCCGCAGACGGCCTCGGGCTCAAACGCGCTGACGAATATGTCCCGGAAGACGCCGGGGAGAGCGCCCGCATTCGCGGCTATGACCGCGAGGCAGGCGAGAATGTATATGACGCCCATCAGCGGCACCAGCAGCTCGCATACACGTCCGAGCCTGCCCATGCCGCCGGAGAGAACGTAGAACGCGATGAACGCCACCAGAACTCCCGCTGCGAGAGCGAACAGACGCCGCTCGGCGGGCAGACCCGGCAGCAGCTCCATTGAAAGCGTGCGTGCCGCGCCGGCTATCTCCGCGCCCTGCACCGCGCTGCCCATGCCGAAGGCCGCAAGCGTGCCGAATAGGGCAAAGATGCGTGCAAGGGGCATGAAGCGCCTGCCCAGGCCGTTCTTGATGGTGTACATCGGCCCGCCGAGCCACTGCCCGTCTGCGCCGCGTTCGCGGAAGCGGACAGCCAGCGTGACCTCGGCGAACTTTGTGGCCATGCCGAGTATGGCCGTGAGCCAGAGCCAGAAAAGCGTGCCCGGCCCGCCCAGGGCTATTGCCAGTGCCACGCCGGCTATATTTCCGGTACCAACAGTGCCGGCAAGCGCGGAGCACACCGCCTGAAGGGGTGTCACAGCGCCCTTTCCCGCGCCCTCGCGTGAGAAGATGCCGCCGAGCGTTCTGCGCATGGCCTCCGGGAAGTGCCGCAGCTGCACGAAGCCGCAGCGGACGCTGAGGAATACACCAGCGCCCGCGAGCAGTGCCGCCATCGGCGCACCCCAGAGCGCCGCGGATGCGGCGGATATGAAAGTATGCAAAAGCCTCGCCTCCCGTAAAGCCTACGCCAGCCGGCGGCCCGGCATGACTTGGGGAGCGGGGGAGAGGAGTATATAAATTGGAAAACGAGCTGGAACTCACTAAAAAGCGCCTCATCGAGCTCTCGCGCCGCGCCTATGAGCGCGGAGTGCCGTGCTTTTCGGAATTTCTGACCCCGGGCGAGCAGACGGAGCTTGGCCGATTGCGCCTCGACGAACCGTACACGCTGGACGGAGGCTATTCCGAGGCGGAGCGCCGCGTAGCGGTGTTCGGAGCGGAGACGGCTCCGGTCTGCTGCCTTGAGGTAGCGCCATCCTCGCCGAAATTTGCCGAGGAGCTGACACACAGGGACTATCTTGGCTCGCTCATGGGTCTGGGTTTGCGCCGGAGCGTCCTGGGCGACATCGTGCTCGCCGAGGGCAGGGCATATGTGTTCTGCCTGGAAAGTGTGGCGGGCCATATCATCGACGGGCTCACGCAGGTGAGGCGCACCAACGTCCGCGTGAAACGCGCTGATAGCCTGCCAGAGAGCGTGACCGCCCCGCCGGAGGAGACGACGCTGACCGCCGCGTCCGAGCGGTTGGACGCGCTTGTTTCGGCGGCGTTCAACCTTTCCCGCTCAGAGAGTGCGAGGCTATTTGAGGCCGAGCGCGTGTTCGTGAACGGCCTTCCGGCACGCTCAGCGTCCGCGAGACCCGAGGAGGGCGACATGGTCTCGGTGCGCGGCCTTGGGCGTTTCCGCTTTGAGGGTTCTCTTGGCGAGACGCGGAAGGGCCGCCTGCGCGTGAGTCTCAGGATATACGGAAAATAGGGGGAGCGCATGAGCTGCGATCTGCACACACATTCCACATTTTCGGACGGGACCTGTACGCCGGAAGAGATAGTCTCCGCCGCAGAGAACCTGGGCCTCACCGCCGTGGCGCTCTGCGACCACAACGGCGTGGACGGCCTTCTGCGCTTCCAGCGTGCAGCAGAGGGCAGGCGCACTGCCGCCGTGCCTGGGACCGAGATAACGACCGTGTACGAGGACACCGAGCTGCACATTGTCGGTCTGTTCGTGCCCGAGAGCGGCTGCGGCGCGATACGCGCCCTGACTGAACGGATGCGCCGCAGCAAGGAGGAGAGCAACCTCGAGCTGGAGCGGCGGCTGAACGCGGCGGGCTATCCGGTAAACTACGCCGCTATGAGGGCAGAGCACCCCGAAGCGGCGATAAACCGCGCGCATTTCGGCGCTGAGCTCATGCGCCTGGGCTTTGTCTCGTCGGTGGGGGAGGCCATAAAAACTCTGCTTGCGCCGGGCGCGGGCTTTTACGAGCCTCCGGAGCGTACGGACGCCTTTGAGGCGATATCGCTGCTTCGGGATATCGGAGCGGTTCCAGTGCTGGCTCATCCCATGCTGAGGCTTGACGCGGCGGGGCTGGGCCGCTTCCTGCCGCGGGCGGTACGCAGCGGGCTGCTGGCCATTGAGACACGCTACCCGTTGTTTGACGCGGACGACGAGCGCACGGCGGATGAAGCGGCTGAGGAATTTGCTCTGCTGCCGAGCGGAGGCAGCGACTTCCATGGCGGTAACAAGCCGGACATCAGCCTTGGCACCGGCCGGGGAGAGTTGAACGTGCCGGACGCCTGGTATTACGCGCTGCGTGAAGCGGCGGAAAAAGCCTGACGGGGCCTCCTCAAATGGAGGCCCCGCCTTTTTCATATGCCCTTGTATTTCTTGCGCGTAGCCATGCCGCCCCGGATGTGCCGCTCGGACTTGTTTTGGTCGAGCAGCTTGCGGACGTCGTTGTAGAGGTCCTGACTGATGCCCTCGAGCCGCTCGGTTATGTCCTTGTGTACGGTTGACTTTGAGACGCCGAAAGCTTTGGCGGCGGCTCGGACGGTGGCGCGGTTTTCGGTAATGTACTCCGCGAGCTTGACGGCCCGCTCCTCGATGTCAGTCTTCATTTTCACCACTCCCGGCTTGTCGTGGTGAATTATATGAAGCTGGATATCCTACTTATGCTTACGACAGCCTTCCGCTCTCTGCCCGGCAGGTCAGGAGGCGAAGAAGGAGTCGAGTCTCTCCCAGTCCGTGCCCTCGGGGAGGTAGTAGTATTCGGCCCAGTGGTCCAATTTGATAAACAAGGGCCGGAACTCCACCATGTTGTCGTAAAAGCACAGGGATATCTGTTTACCCTCATCGCCGGGCGCGTCGAAGACGATGAGCCTGTGTCTCTTTCCGTCGAGGTCTAAGTCGTATTTGCCGTTGAGTTCCATGAACTCCAGGGAGGCGATGTAGTCCTTGAGGCCCTCAGGGTCGGTGCAGGCTCCGTCGCTGACCGTATAAAGCGACGGGTCCTGACCGTCAAATATGAGCTCCTCTCCTGTGCCGCCGCCGTAGGCAAAGGCCGTGTACCCGCAGCTGAGGATGAGGAAGAAGGCAGCGAGACCGATGAGCAGCGCCCCGGAGCCCTTTGCGGCGGGCCGCATTATCTGACGCAGCCGGTAGCGCAGGGAGGCGGCCCGGGCCGAGAGACAGGTTGTGAAGCCGCGCTCATCGCCGGCGGAGCTTAGGATGAGGTCAGCGTAGCGCCGCCGCTCCACTTCATCGGCGCCCAGGGTCACGGCTTCGTCGCAGCTGAGCTCTATGTCCTCCGTGCTGCGGCGTATGGCAAGCCAGATCAGTGGGTTGAACCAGCAGAAAGCGGCCATGCTGACCAGTCCCAGTTTGGAAACTGCGTCGAAGCGCGCTATGTGTACAGCCTCATGCGTTAGCACCAGGCGCAGTTCGTCGTCGGTATAGTCCCGCTCCGGCAGCACGACCACCATGTTTCCGGCGGTGAGGCCGATCGTCAGCGGCGTTGTTATCTCTCTAGAGCGATAGAGCGGCGGCCGGTTCATCTTTGGACAGATCCACTCGAATACCTCCTCCCAGAGCGGGCTTTTGAGCTTTTCGGCGTTTTTCAGTACGCGGCGGCGAAATAGAAGGTGCTCAGCCGTTTTCCAGGCAATGATGAGCAGAAAACCCGCCAGCCAGACGACCAGCAGCGCCGACATCAGGCCTTCGCTCGTCTCAATCACAAGCAGCGGAGCCGGCAGCCGCATGTTGTCTCGGACCAGGATGTACAGCACGTTCGGCACGAGCCATAGAGCTCCGCAGGCCCAGGAGCTGATGTGCCGCCGCAGCCAGGGCATCAGCAGCGCGAGGAACACGTAGTATACCGTCAGCGACATTGCAACGGAGAAAAGGCTGGTGAACAGAACCGGGTCAGCCTCGTCCCCCAGCATCAGTCGTGCCAACGCACCGTAGATGAGCAGAACAAATGGCAGCGCGCCGTAGTAGGAAAAGGATGCGTAGCTCCTTCTCCCGTCCTTTTTCCTGCCCCGGAGACCACGCCGTATGCTCCAATACGACATCAGCCCCAGGATTAGGCCAAAACCCGCGGCTATGATGATGCGCAGTATCATGGCGTCGCTCATTGCTCGCCCTCCAACAAAAAACGCTCAAAACCTGTATATAGCAAACCGTTGTTCTACATCTGTAGAAATTATATATATTCTACAATTGTAGAGCATGTTTGTCAAGAAAAAGGAGCACCGATATTCTTCTGAGTGCCGAATGAGAGAATGTGAGATGTTATTATGAAAGCAAATAGCGAAATTCTTATATTCAGATACAGGATACTCATGGCGCGTTTATGGCGCCTGGGTTAGCTGCCGGCATAGCCAAATCCGGGAGCTGCATGGTGCCGTTCATTCCTCCATTGCTTGGGCTGGTATACATTTCATTCCACTGCCTACTGCATAGCCTTACAAAAGCATACGACAAGGGCCTTGCCGCAACTGAATGTGGTAAGGCCCTTAAGCTTTTGCTTATGCGTCTTATAGAAGTCTCACTGTTTCGACCCACTGGCCTTGGCTCGGCGGCAGCATGGGACGGTCACGGCTGCCATGATGACCAGAGCTATGGGAGAGTAAAGGAGCGACTGCACTGCGGTGCCGCCGGCCATCTCTATCGCCGCGATGAACGGCGTCGTGAGGAAGGCGCCGATGTTGACGCCGGACTCGGTTATGCCCGTCGCCAGGAACGCATCGGAGTCGTTGACCTGGCTATTATACACGTTGATGCAGCCCGGGATGATGCCGGTTGAAGTTATGCCGCTCACTACCAGCCAGAAGCAAACCATAGCGTAGCTTTGCGCAAAGTACAGCCCCAGCAGGCTCGCCGCCACGCCTATGAGGAACGCGCCCAGTGTCCAGCTCTTGAGCACCTTCTCGGCCGCGCCGAACACCACGCCGCCGATTATGGTAGCCACCGAGTAGAACACCATCGCGTCGCCTGCTGTGGCCGCCGTGCCGAAGCCGCGGTCGACGATGATGGGCGAGATCACGAGGAACAGCGGGTAGTAGCAGAGCATGTAAAGCGCCACGATGACGGTAAAGATCCACACGTTCTTCGGCAGGTGCTTTATGCTGTGCATGATGGAGCCCTTGTGTGCCAGGACGCTGTTTGCTCCGCCGAGAGCGGAGAAGTCGCTCTTGTCGACCGCAAACTTTGGGCACATGAAGAGCACCACGAAGAAGGGGATGAAGCTCCAGGCGTAGATGAAGAACGCATAGTTCCACTGTATTTGGACCAGCCTGCCGACCACGACCTGAGCTATCATGTTCATACTGTACTGAGCCGCGACCGCCCAGCCCATGGCGTGGACGCGCAGCTTCTCATTTTCGACCAGCTTAAAGCTCATCGAGATGCCGATGCCCTGCATGAGACCGTAGCCTATGCCGAACGCAAACCGGCCCAGGAACATTATCATTATGCTGTGTTCGCCGAGCAGCGCGGGCATTACACCGCCCACCGCGTGCATGCCGATGCCTATGATTATCATCGTGCGCAGCGACACCTTGCGGTTGACCAGAAGCCCCGCTACCAGCGTGAATACTACCGCGCAGAGGTTCGGTATGTTGTTTACGAGAGTTATGACGGAGTAGGGCACATCCGGGAAGGTGCTCGCAATGTTGGCGAGCGCGGAAGAGCACCACTCAGCTCCGCCTGCGGCGGAGTTTGCGAACAGCAATACGACTATGCCAATTACCGTGCGCCTTTTTGCTGTTTTATCCATTGTTACACCTCATATGCATTGTCAGAAACTTGACATCAGTGCTCCTTATATATGGCCTGCCGTCTCCGACAGGCCATATATTTGAGTGTGAGTTATTTGGCTTTGGCGCGGTTGGCCACGGTGACGGCCAGCGCAACGAGCACGCAGAGGACGGCGCAGCAGATGGCGGCGAATAGAAAGCGGAAATCGCTCGCGTCGCTGAAGATAGCTGCAGCGGAGGTGTAGATAATGGCGGAGAGTACTGTGCCGATCTGGCCTGCCATGTGGGCCACGGCGCAGCCGGCGGTAGCGGCTTCGACGGTGTTGCAGTTGGTGCAGCCGAGCAGGGCCGTGGGCATCGCGAAGCCCATGGACAGACCGGCCACGATGGCGCCGACGAAGACGACGATGAGGCTCTGGGCAAAGTATACTATCAGGAAGCCCGTGGTCAGAAGAAGGAAGGCTATGCAGAAGGTATAGTCGTGCAGCTTCTTCTCGGTGGGTATGAACATCGGGCCCGCAAGCATTCCGCCGACGAGGAAGATGCTCATCGCTGTTCCGGACATAGCGGAGGAGCCGAGGTTGCGGTCGCTGATAACGAAGGAGACGTTGGAGCCAAAGACGGTGTAGCTGGTTATGAAGAGGAAGATGATGACACCGTACATCCAAGTCTTTTTGGAGACGTTCAGATAGTTGCTGCTCTCTTTCTTGCTGGTCTTGAGGGCCGGAGTATCCTTGGGCAGGTAGATGCAGCCGAGGATGAGAGGAATGAGGCCAAAGAGATAGGCAAGGTAGGTGTAGTGCCAGGCGATGGAGGCGAGGAAGCCGCCGACAAAGGTCAGGTAGATGCCGCCGCCGTTGGTGAAGGTGTTCTGAATGCCCATTATGGCGCCGCGCTGCTTCTCATCGTAGTTCTCGGCGATGATGCCGTTGGAGGTGGGCATCAGGAAGCCGAAGCCTAGGCCGAGGACGATCTGCCACGCAAAGAGCAGTACGATGCTGCTGTGGAAGAAGAAGCCCAGCACGGCGATGGCGGCGTAGCAGGCGACGCCGAACTGGCAGAGGACCTTCTTGCTGAAGCGTGTGGCCAGAAGGGTGGATATGACGCATCCGATGAGCATCGCAAACCCAGGGAAGTTGGACATCGTCTGAATGACCGTCGCGGGCACGTCGGGGAAGCTCTCCTGGATTGCGGCCAGCGCGGGCTGCAGACCCATGCCGCCCATCTCGAGCGCCGAGATGAACAGTATTGCAAGGGTCATCATGGTTCTGTTCTTCACTTTAGCTGTGTTTTCCATAAAGCATACCTCTTTCTTTTTGACTCTTGCTATGCCTTTTACAGATCCAGAGCCAGGTTGAAGGCAATCTGGTTTGCGTTCTTGATGTTCTTGACCTCGTTGCAGTCGCCGACAGCGTACACGTCGGGGATCACCTCACGCAGCGCATTGAGCAGTGCGTCGTTCTTCTGCATACCGAAGGCGGCGACAACGTCGTCGCAGGGCAGCGTGGTCTTGTGCCAGTTATGGTCCTCGATGACCACGCCCTCGTCGGTGAAGGCGGTGACGCGACTCGAGCCTATGAGCTTCACGCCGTTCTTCTCGAGGAGCTGGAGCAGCATGCCGCGCGGTGCGGGGGAGTGGTCCTTCGCAAACTCCTCGACGGGGATCATGTCGACAACGGTGACTTTCTTGCCCTCGTTGGAGAGCTCCAGCGCGCTCTCCATACCGGAGAGGCCGCCGCCGCAGACTACTACCGTGTCGCCGACGGAAACCCTGCCGGTGTCCACGTCGAGGACGTGGTGGACGTTGGGTCTGTCGATGCCGGGGATGGGCGGCATGAGCCGGTCGGAGCCGGTCGCCACGAACACGGCGTCGGGCGCGAGGGCAATGATGCTCTCAACGCTGGCCTCGGTGTTGAGCAGTATCTTCGCGCCGCACTTCATCGTGCTGCGCATGAGCCAGTCAAGGTGACGGCGCATATCGAACTTGAAGCTCAGGCAGCTTATCTCGTGAAGCTTGCCGCCAAGCTTGTCGTTGCGCTCGATGAGCGTGACGTCGTGGCCGCGCTCTACGAGGGTCTTGGCAGCCATGCAGCCGGCGACGCCGCCGCCGACGACCACGACCTTCTTCGGGTGTACGGCCGGACGAATCTCGCCGAGCTCGAACTCGCGGCCGAGCATCGGGTTCGTGGCGCAGCGCAGGTGGACTATGTCCGCCGGCGCGCACTCATGGCAGCGCAGGCAGGGGCGAGTCTCCTCCTCGCAGCCGCGGTAGGCATTGCGGAGCGTCATCGGGTCGCACATAAGCTGCCTCGCCATAGCCACCATATCGGCCTTGCCCGAGGCGATGATCTCCTCGGCCTCCTCAATGGTGGTGATGCTGCCGACGACGGTCACGGGGATGTGTACGTCGGGATCGGCCTTGACCGCGGCGGACCACTTCACGTTGTGGCAGTGGGGCAGGTAGAAGGCTGGCATCGTGTAGGGCATGTACTTCGGCTCAACGATGAGGCCCTGGGAGACGTGGACCGTGTCGATGTAATCCTGGGCGAGCTTGATGAAGGCTATGGTCTCGTCTATCTGCATGCCGCCGGGGATGAGCTCGTCGCCGCTGATGCGCATGTCGATGCACATCTTCCGACCGACGCGCTCGCGTATGGCGCGGAGTACCTCGAGCGGGAAGCGGCAGCGGTTTTCAAAGGAGCCGCCGTAGTTGTCCGTGCGGTGGTTGAACCGCGGGGAGAGGAACTGTGCGACCAGGTTGCCGTGCGCGGCGTGGACCATGACCATGTCGAAGTTGGCCTTCATGAGGCGCTCAGCAACGTCGCAGTACTCGCCGATGACGGTCTCCATGTCCTCAACGGTCATCTCGCGGATGTCCTTTGCTCCGCCTTCCACGGGGATGGGGGTCGGAGCTATGGCCGGGCCGGTGCGGAACTCCTTCGGGGCCGAGCGGCCCGCGTGTACCAGCTCCACGGAGAGCTTGGCGCCGTACCTGTGCACTGCCTCGCTCAGGCGGCGCAGGTCGGTGATATTGTTGTCGCTCGTGACGTCCAGCGCGCCAAAGAAGTCTACAGCGTTGATGTGGTCGATGGGCGTGGAGCCTATCGTTATAACGCCGACGCCGGTCTTGGCCTGCGTCTTGACGTAGCCCAGCAGCTCGCTGGATACGCCGCCGGTGGGCGTAGAGAGGCTGCTGACCATCGGGGAGAACTGGATACGGTTCTTGACGGTCATGTTGCCGATCTTTATCGGCTGGAAAACGTGGGGATATTTATTAAAACTGCTCATTTGTCCTCCGTTATATGCGCCCAATGTCGCGGGCAGCGTAGTAAGCCTGGCTCGTGGCCTGGTAGATGGTGGCGGGGGTGCCACAGTCGCCGATTATGTAGAAGTCGGGTGCGCAGAAGCGGAACTGCTCGGCCTCGTCGGCGAGCGGGCGCTGGCCGACGGCGTAGATGACAGTCTCAGCGGGGTAGAACTTCTCACCCTCGGGTCCCTTGCCATAGACGCCGTCCGCGGTGATGCGCGTCGGGCTGGTGCACATGGCAGTGTCGATCTTCAGGATGTGTATCTGCTCGCCGATGGCCTGACCGTGCAGACCGTTGGCGCCGCACTTGACTTCCTCGTGGCGGTGCATGAGGGTGATCTTCTTGCCGTTCTGGGCGAGGTGGATCGCTAGCTCAGCGCCCACGAGTCCGCCGCCGATGACAACGGCGCTCTCACCGATCTCGTCGAGGTGGGTGTAGGCATACTCGGCGCTCATGACG
>URDK01000059.1 GCA_900546485.1 uncultured Eubacteriales bacterium | reverse complement strand
TCTATACAGTCCGCGACATAGGAATAGCCGCCCGGGAAAAAACGGCTCCGGCTCGCGGCCTCATAGCGCGCGGTGACGGGGATGAGCTCCGCGTCGGGCGCGATGTCGCGCAGCCGCTCGGCCATGACCTCCGCCTTGGGACGGCCCAGCGTGGAACCGAGGGCGCAGACCTGGCGATTCAGGTTGGACTCCGAGACGCAGTCCTCGTCCACCAGCGTGAGCCTGCCCAGCCCTGAGCGGGCCAGCGCCTCGGCGCACCAGGAGCCCACGCCGCCGAGGCCGAATACGATGACATGCGCCGCGCGCAGTCGCTCCATGGCCGGCGCGCCGAGCAGCATTTCGGTGCGTTTTGTCCTCTCTATCACTCTCTCGCCTCCGATACTGAAATGGGCGGCCCGAAGGCCGCCCATTTTGTTGTTTTGTTCTTTTACACCTTCGCGAACCAGTTGATGAAGCTGTTCACGCTGGCGGAGTAGGTGGCGACGAGCTCGTCGTGCCAGGTGTTGTAGTCAGGCTGACGCAGGCCCTCAACGGTGCCTGTGCCGTAGTCGGCCAGGCAGTCGTGGTAGCTCATCTCGTCGGCGCCGACGAAGTAGATGAGGTGATAGCCGGTGTAGCTGGAGCTCTCATTGAGAACGATGGTGGTGTCGCCCGGCTTGGTGTCGGGGTTGAAGATGAAGTCGTTGACGACGTCAACCATGCTGTTCTTGCCGACGTGCTCATAGAGGCCGCCGTTGGTGTTGGAGCCGGAGTCCTCGCTGTTGGCGTTGGCAAGCTCCGCAAAGCTGTCCTCGGTGGCGTCGCCGTTTACCCACTCGTCGTAGATCTCGTTGATCTTGTCCTCGGCAGCGGTAAGCTCCTCTGCACTGTATTCACCGTCCTCATCCTCGTCCGTGGCCTTGATGAGGATGTGGCGGAAGTTCACGGCGTTGTAGTCGGTGTTGTCGCTGCGGCCGTTGAAGCAGACGACGTAGTAGCCGCTGTCCTCGACCTCGAGCACCGCCATGTCGCCCTCCTCGCGGGAGCTGTCGGTGAGCCAGTCGGAGACGGCGTCGGGCAGATAGCTCAGGCTGTTGACGCCGAGGGTGTTGACGAACTCGGTGGCCTCGGCCTCCGCGCCCGCGACCTCGGTCACGGCCTCGGAGAAGCTCATGGCGCCCTCGTCACGGCCGTTCTCGGCGGCGGTGAGCAGCTGGTCAGCGGTCTCCTTAGCGGCGGCCATGGTCGCGTCGGTGACCTTCTCGCTGGTCTGCTCGGTCTCCTCGCCGGTCTCCTCGTCAGTGACGGTCTCGGTGACCTCCTCCTTCTCGGCGGAGACAAGGTAGTACTCAAAGCTGAAGGCATCGAGCTCGTCCTTGTGCTCGTCGTAGTAGGCGTTCAGCTCGTCGGAAGTGTACTCGAAGGAGTCATACTTGTCCTGCGCGTAGGCGGAGGCGATATAGCCGCGCTCCATGAGCGCGCTCACGGACTCTATGGTGTTGCCCTTGCCATAGTAGAAGGAGACAAAGGCCTCGCCGTTGCGCAGACCGTAGCTCTCGGCGGCGGTATCGAAGCTGGCGACAGCCTCCTCAATGGATGCGGCGTCCTCTTCGGAGAGGGTATAGCCCTCCTTCACGGCGCTGTCGTACAGAGCAGTTATCTCGACCATGTTCTCAATGGCAACGGCCTCGAAGTAATCCTTCCAGCTCGCGTCCTCGCCGAGGCTCTCGGGCACGGTGCCGCCGAACATGGTGATGTACGTCGGGTCAAAGGCCTGATCGTCCAGGTCCTGCGTCGTGTCGAACATGCTGAAGTAGCTGCCGTAGCTGTTCATAAAGCTGGCATAGGCATTGGAGTAGTAATACTGGAAGTCAGCGTTCGTGTATTTGCAGTCGCCTATGGTGATCGCAGTCGTGCCGCTGTAAAACAGGTTGGTGTTCAGCAGTATGATGACCACGGCGAAGACCACGATTATCGCGCCGACGATGCCCCAGCGTGTACGCTCCTTTTTAGCCTTCTGGGCGGCCTCGCGCTCTGCAAGGGTACGCTTGTCGGTGCCCTCCATGCGCTCGGTCTGGCGTCTCTTTTTGTCCTGCGATGCGCTCATTGGTGCTTCATCCTTTACAATTTAAAAATACCATCATTCGCCCTTTAGGCGTATAGCCTTAGCATTATAACTCAAAGGTCCCCGGCTTTCAAGACCAAATTGTAAACACTTCCATGTAAAAACTCAGCCGAGCAGCTTTTTCATGGCCCGCGTGAGGTACATGGCGCCAAAACCAGTGAACAGGCCGGTCACCACGCCGGCCGCTGCGAGCACGGTGCCGTAGTATAGCATGGACGCCGAGCCCGAGACCCAGACTGCCACGGCCAGCTGTCCCGCATTGTGCGCGAGAGCGGCCAGAACACTGACGACCCACATCATCTTCTCGGGAAATACCTTTATGAGCAGGCACATGACGAGATAGGCTGCTGCGCCGCCCGCCGCGGAAAACATGAGCCCGGAAAAACCGCCCGCGAAGGCGCTGCCCAGTATGAGCCTCACGACAAGCACGGCTCCGGCCTCCTTACGGCCCAGAAGGGCCATCGTGACCAGCGTGACTATGTTCGCAAGCCCCAGCTTCACGCCCGGCACGGGCACTACCGGCGGTATCTGAGCCTCGGCAACGAAAATCGTCAGCGCGACCGCTGTCAGCGCCGCGAGCAGTGAGAGCTTCTTTGTCTTCGTCATGACTCGGCCTCCACTATCTCTATGACCAGCCTGTGCGGAAGGCAGGCTATGGGCACCATCGAACCTGTTATCTTGCCCTGACGCACGCAGACCTGATCCGGGCAGTCTGCCTCCGTTACCGAGATCGCCCCGTGCTCGACGTGTATGATGTTATAGCCCAGCTCCGTCTCGATGGTAATGTCGTAGGGCAGGGCCACGGCGTTCAGATCTATCTCCTCATAGAGCTCCCCGTCGAGCGAGATGCGCGCCGTACGCGCACCCGTATCCGTACCGCGGAGCAGCAGAAAAGCTCCGCCGCCCAGAATGAAGAGCGCGGAGAACAAAACTATCCAAAACTTCGTCTTACGCCACATACCGCTATTTTAGAGTACCCGCCACCCGTTGTCAACTAGGCGGCAAAATGATATAATTGCTCCGGTCTATACTCTGTAAGGGGGTGGCATCTTGCCCGAGATCCCTGACCTCACAACATATATAATGACAGGCACGAAGTATCTGCTGCCCATTCTCGCGCTGTGGATACTGCTGCGCTGCATACGCTCCATGCTCCGTGAAAAGTACGAGCCCGAGACCTGGGCCTACCTGCTCGACGAGGACGGAGCGGCCCTGCCGGTCGCGCACTGGGAGAGCATAATAGGCCGGGCGGCGTCCTCGGACGTAGTGCTCGATATGCCCGGCGTCTCAAAACTGCACGCCTCATTGCAGCGCGACGGTGACGGATACTGGACGCTGTCCGACCTGCGCTCCCGCGAGGGCACCTATATAAACGGCGACGAGATAGACATACTCGAGCCCGTCGAGGACGGCGACACCGTGGAGTTCGGCGACGCAGTAATGACCTTCCGCGAAATAGACGCGGCTGAGCGCGCGGCGCTCGAGCGTCGGCGGACGGCACCCGGTCGCTTCGTCGGCCCCGGCGTGACGCTGCTCATTCTCTCGCTTTTCCAGGCCTTCCTGACGCTCGAATTCGCGGTCACGGCCAAGGAGGAGTATCTGTTCCCCATCTGCCTCGCCTTCTTCGCGCTGATGGTCACAGAGTGGTTCTGCTATCTCGTGACGCGAAGCGTACGCCGCACGGGCTTTGAACCCGAGACGCTGGCCTTTTTCCTGACCACACTGGGCACGGCGGTCTGCGCCACGGCCACGCCTGATGACATGTTCCGGCAGACCATCTTTATAATTCTCGGGGTCGCGCTCTATTTCTTCCTCGGTGCCTGGCTGCGAAGCCTCGAGCGAGTCAAGTCCTCACGTTTTCTTGCCGCCGCGGCCGCGCTGGGCCTGCTGGCCGTGAACGTCGTATTCAGCGAGGCCGTATTCGGCGCTAAAAACTGGCTGAGCATAGCTGGCGTCAGCTTCCAGCCCTCCGAGCTCGTCAAGGTGCTCTACATCTACACCGGCGCCGCGACGCTCGACAGGCTGTTCGCGCGGCGCAACCTCTTTGTGTTCATCGTCTTCTCCGCCATCTGCGTCATAGCGCTCGCGCTCATCGGTGACTTCGGCACGGCTGTCATCTTCTTTGCGACCTTCCTTGTCATATCCTTCATGCGCTCCGGCAGCTTCGCCACCCTGTTCCTCGCGGTCTCTGGCGCGGTAATGGCTGGCTTTCTCGTTCTCTCTGTCAAGCCATACATCGCCGACCGCTTCTCCGCCTGGGGCCATGTCTGGGAGGACGTATGGGACAAGGGCTATCAGCAGACCCACGCCATGAGCGCAGCCGCCTCGGGCGGACTTTTCGGCAAGGGCGCGGGCAACGGCTGGCTCAAGGACATCTTCGCCGCCGAGACCGACATGGTCTTTGCCGTGGTCAGTGAAGAGCTGGGCCTTATCATAGCCGTATTGGCCATGTTTGCTGTCATCGCGCTCGCGCTCTTTGCCGTACGCAACGCGGCGCAGGGACGCAGCACCTTCTACGTCATCGCCGGCTGTGCGGCGGTCAGTCTGCTCATGGTTCAGATGGGTCTGAACGTCTTCGGCTCTCTTGACATTCTGCCCTTCACGGGCGTAACCTTCCCCTTCGTCTCCAAGGGCGGCACCTCACTCATATCGTGTTGGATGCTGCTCGCCTTCGTCAAGGCCACAGACACCCGGCGCGACGCAAGCTTTGTCGTCAGCCGGGACAAGGCGCCGCGACGGCGCGACGAGTATGACGACGACTATGATGATGACGACTACGACGACGAGCGCGAGGAGGCCGAAGCATGAAAAAAGTAAAGCGCCGCGCTTCGGCGGCACTTCTCATAGCGGCCCTGCTGGTCGTGGGGCTTGCGGTATATCTCGTCCGCCTCGCGGACGACGGCGGCGCCTGGGCCTCGTACTTCAACGGCGGCACCCCGGGCGGCACGATCCTGGACCGCAACGGCGTAGTCTTGTACACCTCGGGTGACGACGGTTACTCTTTCGCCGAGGACTGGTCCACGCGCGTGGCCTGTTATCACCTCATAGGCGACACCGCCGGCAATATCCGTACCGGAGCGCTCCGGCAGTTCCGCGACAAGCTGGCAGGCTACAACTTTATAGAGGGAGCAACGAGCGGCGAGACGATTAGCCTTACCATCGACTCCTCACTCAATGTCGCGGCCTACTCCGCCCTTGCGGGGCGAAACGGAGCTGTGATGCTCATGGATTACACGACGGGCGAGATACTCTGCATGGTCTCCTCGCCCGGAGACGACCCGGCGAATCCGACCTCGGAGCCGGCCGAAGGCACCTACCTCAACAAGTGTCTGAGTTCCTCCTTCACGCCCGGCTCGGTGTTCAAGCTGGTCACTCTCGCCGCAGCCATAGACAACATACCCGACCTCTTTGAGCGCAGCCTCTGGTGCGAGGGCAGCATGATAGTGGACGGCGCCAAACTCACCTGCACGGGCAATCACGGCTCCCAGACCATAGAGCAGGCGCTCGCCAACTCCTGCAACTGCGCCTTCGGCACGCTCGCCCTCGAGCTTGGGCCGGACATCATGGCCGAATACGCCGAGAAGCTGGGCATGACCGCCGCTCTCACGCTTGACGGCATGGACGTCCTGTCCGGCAGCTTCACCAAGGGCGAGGAGGGCTCCGTGGGCCTGGCCTGGTCCGGAGTCGGCCAATATGAAGACCTCGTCTGCCCCTACGCCATGGTGCGCTACGTCTCTGCCATAGCCAACGGCGGCTCGGTGTATGAACCGACGCTCCTCGGCCACGGCTCGCTCGACAAGGAGACGGAGCTGCTCTCCGCAGACACGGCGCAGAAGATATCCGAAATGATGAACTATAACGTCCAGAACGCCTACGGCAGCTGGGTCTTCCCGGGCCTCAACGTCTCGGCCAAGACAGGCACCGCCGAGGTTGGCGACGGTACCAGCCACGCCTGGATGACCGGCTTTTTGAACGACCCGGAGCACCCCTACGCCTTCGTCGTCATCCTCGAGCACGCGGGCGGCGGCCTCGCCAACGCGGGCCCCGTGGCCAATGCCGTGCTTCAAGCGGCTGTGGCCGGCTGAGCGTCGTACACCGCGCCGACCTCGCGTCTGCGGCGGAAGATGGTGAGCCAGCAGACCGCGAGCGTGAAGAGCGCCGAGACGCTGACTGCCGCGCGCGGGCTCATGACCTCGCCCAGCGCACCGACTATGAGGCTGAACACACCCATGCCGAGATAATACAGCATGCCCTCAAAGGCGTTTATCCTCGAGCGCATCTCGTCGGGGATATAGCTCTGTACGGCCGCGAGGCGCATCGTCGCACTGCCTATGCCGAGATAGCCGGCTGCCGCCCGGTTAAGGAGCATGAGCGGGTACGGCAGCCACAGCAGCGTGGCGTCCATCAGCTCATAGGCATTGTAGACAAAGAATGCGTACTTGTACCGCTTGCCTCGTGGTATCTCGCGCTTGTAGCGCACCGCGCCGCCTATGCTGCGGCCCGCGAACTCTGCAACGGAAAAGAGCGAATAGAGCGCCGGGGCCGCGCTGAAGTAGGCGACAAAAAGGGACGAATAGCCATTCCCTACACCGTTTGTGACGGCCATGTAGGTAAATATGGCCAGCAGGCCGCGCTCCTTTTTGAGATAGGCCGCGGCGTCCCTCAGATCGCCCAGCCAGCGGCGGAGGGAGAAGCCCTCCCCGCCGAGCCTCCGCTCCTCTTTGACGCTTATCCGGCTCTCGACTAGGGCGGCAAGTATGGAGAGCGCACCCTGACCTATGAGTATGGCCGCCACGCCGACGGCCTCCATCAGCCAGGCCGCGGCCGGCGCCATAACCACCTGCATGACGGGATAGACCATGGACGAGACTGTGTAGCCCTGCTCCTCCGCACCCTCGGGTATGAGCTTCGGGAAGATACTCTGGTAGGCCAGAGAGTCGAAGGCCGAGAGGCTCGAGAGCAGCAGGGAGAAAAAGAGATATCCGACGTATGTGAAGTCGTTCCGCAGCAGATAAAACCCCGCCGCGGCGTAGAGCGCTCCGTTGACCGCGTCCCCGCCGACGAGAAAGGGCTTGCGCGGCAGGCGGTCCATAAATGGCGCGGCCACGAGCGGAACGATGAAGCCAGGTATGACGTTTATGGCTATGAGCAGCGCTGCGGACAGTGTGCTGCCCGTCTCCTCGTATACCAAAAACGAGAGCGCAAAGGAGCCCGCGATGCCCCCCGCCGCGCCCAGCACGGTGGCGGATATGAGCAGCGTGAAGTCCCTCGTCCAGAGGTTCGGTTTCAAATTTATCACCTCGACCAATATTGTAGGCCGGGGCTTTAGAAAATAAAAGACGGCTGTTTTGGGAAAATCGTCTCCAAAACAGCCGTTTAAATTTTGCTTGAACCGTTATACCCAGGAAAATCGAGCAGCAGCTCATACGCTTGGCGGTACATTCGCCGCGCCCGGAGCCACTCGAGCACGCGCGGGAGGTGGAAACTCGCGTAGCCTATGGGCAGCTCGCGCCGCATTATCTCAAAGAGCTCCATGAGCTCCGCGCCGTATTCCGGACGTTCGAGGTAATCCGGGTGCTCCAGCCGGTATCTCACCAATCCGCAGATGCGCCCGGCCAGCCCGCGCACGGGCTCAGGCGAGGGGACTGTCGGATTCCCCGCGTGCTCGAGGGCCTCGAGGGCCTCATCCCGTCTGCCCAGCAGCTCGCAGGCCACGGCCAGCTTGTGCAGCTCCATCGCACTCTCCGCACCGAGCCTTGTGAGCGCGTCGTAGGCCTCCTGCGCACGGCCCAGCTCCAGCGCCGTGGCCGCGCGGTTATACTCGATGCTGCGCACGGTGTCGGCGTCGCCCAGCGTCCGGGCCATACGCTCCGCGGCCTCGTAGTGCCGGAGCATGGCCTCGTACTGCATGGAGTTGCTGTAACAGTTGCCGATGGTCAATCTCGCGTGCATGAGGATGCGCAGCCGGCCCTCGTCCGATGCAAGGCGGCATGCGCGCTCGAGCAGCTCCAGGGCCAGGGTGTTGTTCCCTGAGCAGTAGGCAGCTTCCCCGCGCAGATAAAGGGAATAGGCCGCGACGTCAACGCGGCAGAGGGTCTCAAAGTCGCCCGCGAGCCAGCAGAGCAGCGCTCGCTGCCTCGGCTCGAGCGCCTCCTCCATGGCCCGAACCCAGTCCGGAGCGGCGTGTTCGTCGGAAAAGAGCCCTCCGAGCATCTCCGCGTCCACGCAGTACGGCCCATTTTCAAGCCGCGCGGCCTCAAGCTCCGTATTCAGGGCGTCCCAGCCCTCGTAGTCGAGGGAGAAAGCCGCCTCGTAGCAGCGGTCGACAAGCTCCGCCGCCGCGGGGCGCTCGGACATGTCCATGCCCAACCGCGCGAAGAGCGCCGCGACGAGTTCGGGGTCCGCCCCCTCGCGCCCGGCCTCAATCTTAGAGAGCCAGGAGACGGAGCATATGCCGCGGCACAGCCCCTCCTGGCTCCAGTTCTTTTCAAGTCTCGCGCGCCTTATGAGCGCGCCGGCGAGCTCGGGCCTCAATCGGCCGCCTTCTTTCTGCGGCGCAGCTTGCCGAGCGGCAGTGCCCGCCTTGCAGATGAGGCGTATTCCTTGAAGAGCAGCTCCATGGAGTCCACAAAGAGCTCCCTCTGCTCCTCGTCGCCGAAGAGGTCGCGGGCTGCGGTCAGCGCCTTGCGTACCTTCTGCTCTGTGAGGTCGGTGAGCGTCTTGGCGCCGGTGGCTTCCAGCGCGCCGAACACAGCATCCGTCAGCTCCTGGCGCTGCTGCAGGTCGAGCCCGTCCGCCCAGCCGTGGACCGCATCGTTGAAAACGCGCGTGCGGAAGGAGAAGTCCTGGCAGCGGACAAAGCTCGTGCCCAGCACCTCCCAGGTGTAGCCGTTGTGCGCGGAGATGCCTGTCTCGGTGCTCTCGACTATCTCAAAGTCCCCGTCGTGGCTGAGCAGCACGCCCACAAGCGAATACTGCGGCACCAGGGTGTGTATCCTCGCAGCGATGCGCTGATACTCGGGCAGGTCGCGCACGGACTCGCGGAAGCCGGGGCCGTCGTTGTTGTAGACCTCAATTATCCGCTCCTGCAGCTCCTCGGGGTTGTGCATGGCGGCGTAGACGGCAAGGTTTCCGCCCTTGGAGTGGCCGCCGACGCGCATCTTACCTTCAAAGCGCCAGGCCGCGCGCATGAGATAGCTCGCCGCGTCCGTCTGTGCGGGGACGGCGTCGAGGCTGCCCATGTTGAAGTCCTCCTTCCAGGCAACGATGTTGTCGTCGGTACCGCGGAAGGCGATAAAGCGCGTCTCGTCCGGCAGAACGATGGTCATGGCGGAAAACTGCTTCTCCGCCGCGGGGTCCACGTGGTAGACATAGTCGCGCAGCTTCAGTTCCTGGAATCTTGGAGCCTTCAGCATCTTCTTGAGCATGGTGACCGCACCGGGGGCCAACAGCACGCCCCGGCGCACGTCCTCCTCGCCGAACTTGTCGAAATAGCCCTGCGCGGCCTCCTGAATGCTACGCTCGCCCTCGGAGGGTACTATGCCCGTGAAGTCCAGGGAGACGATCTTGCACATGAGGAGGTTATCCACCTCGTTGAATGGTGAGACCGAAAAGGGAATGTCCCCTCTCCAGTCGATGTAGTCGATGGCGTTGGGCATGGCTCACATCTTCTCTAGGGCGTGACGCACATAGGGATTGTGCTCGCGCTCTATGGAAAGTGTGGAGCTCTCGGCGTGGCCGGGATAGACCTCGTAATCGCCCTCGAGCTCAGCGATGCGCTTGAGCGAACGCAGCTCCTCGCGCATATCTCCGCCGGGGAAGTCCGTACGTCCGCAGGAGCCGCGGAAGAGCGTGTCGCCGGTAAAGAGCGCGTCGCCGCAGATGAGCGTGACGCCGCCGGGCGTGTGTCCCGGGGTCTCCATCACGCGGAAGGTGAGCCCGGCGACCCGGACCTCGTCCCCTTCCTTATAAAACTTGGTGTTCTCGGGCACACAGAAGTGGCCGGAGGCGGGGCTGGCGGCCAGCTCGCGCTCCTTCCCGCACATATAAAACTCAGCGCCCGTAGCCTCGAGCACGGCGTTCACCGCGCCGACATGGTCGAAATGGGCGTGTGTCAGCATGACCGCCTTGCAGCTGAGCTTGTTGTCCTCGATGTAATTGAGTATGGTATTGGATTCATCGCCGGGGTCGATGACGGCGCACTCGAGCGCGTTCTCGTCGGTGACGACGTAGCAGTTCGTCTCAAGCTGCCCTACCGGCAGAGTTTTTATAAGCATTACAATTCCTCCGTATCAAGGATTATTGTCACGGGCCCGTCGTTCACGGAGGCGACCTGCATCTCCGCGCCGAACTCGCCCGTCTCGACCTTAAATCCGCGGTCGCGGCACTCGGAGATCACCAGCTCATAGAGCGGCACCGCAGTGTCCGGCCTCGCCGCACGCGTGAAGCCGGGGCGGCGGCTCTTTGCGTCCGCATAGAGCGTGAACTGGCTGATTATCAGCAGCTCCGCGCCCGCGTCCTTGGGATTTACGTTCATCTTGCCGTTTTCGTCCTCGAAAACCCGCAGGCCGCATATCTTGTCCGCGACCTTTTTGGCCTCAGCCTCAGTGTCCGCCGTATTTACGCCGAGCAGCACGAGGAAGCCCTTGCCTATGCTGCCCTTGACCTTGCCGCCTATTTCCACGGAGGCGGAGGTCACCCTTGTAACGACTGCCCTCATGAGCTTGCCCTCCTGACTTCTATCACGCCGCGTATGGCGGCGATGCGGTTTATGATGCCCTTGAGCTCGTCGAGACCTCTGACCTCGACCGTGACCGTGGCGGTGGACTGGTCGTTGCCGACGTCCCTCGCCGAGAGGCTGCGCACCTTGGCATTGAGCGCGTTGAGCACCGTGGCGATGTCCATGATGAGGCCGGAGCGCTCCTTGGCAAGTATACGCAGTGTGGTGATATAGAGGTCCGTGGTGTGGTCCGCCCAGCTCACCTCTATCCAGCGGCCGTCCGCACCTGTGGCGAGGCGCTGCTTGAGGTAGTTCTGGCAGTCCGTCCGGTGTATGGAGACGCCGTTGCCGCGGGTGATGAAGCCCACGATATCGTCTCCCGGCACCGGGGTGCAGCACTTGGAAAATTTGATGAGGCAGTTGTCCAGGCCCTCGACCAGGACGCCGTGGACGGCCTTCTGGGGCCTCGCCACGCGCTTTTCGGCCTGCTCGTTTATTTTGTCGAGTACCGTCTTTTTCTCAGGCCGCTTTATGTGCGCAAGCTCGTCCTTTACGCGGTTGACGCTGCGCACGGCGGTCTGTCCGCCGTAGCCTATCGCGGCGTAAAGCTCGTCCATGGACGGCACAGAGAGCTTCTTGAGGATGTGCGGCAGAACGTCCTCGTCCATGACGTCGGCCATGGTGAGGCCGTTGCGCTTGAGCTCGGTCTCGAACATGTCGCGGCCGCGCTGGACGTTCTCCTCGCGCTTTTCCTTCTTGAACCACTGCTTGATCTTGGTGCGCGCGCTGGAGCTCTTCGCGAGCTGCAGCCAGTCGCGGCTCGGGCCGGGGGCGCTCTTGGAGGTGCGGACCTCGACGATGTCGCCGTTTTGCAGCACGTGGTCGAAGGTTACGATGCGCCCGTTTACCGAGGCGCCGACCATGGCGTTGCCGACGCCGGAGTGTATGGCGTAGGCGAAGTCTATGGGCGTAGCGCCCGCAGGGAGGTTTATGACGTCGCCCGATGGCGTGAACACGAACACCTCGTCTGCGAACATGTCTATCTTGAGGTCATGCACGAACTCCGTCGCGTCCGTCTCCTGCTGGGCCTCCAGCAGACGGCGTACCCAGGCGAACTTCTCCTCGTCGCCCTCCTTGACGCCCTGCTCGCCGGACTTGTACTTCCAGTGCGCGGCAACGCCGTATTCGGCGGTGAGGTGCATGTCCCAGGTGCGTATCTGCACCTCGAAGGGTATGCCCTCGGAGCCGATGACGGTCGTGTGCACGCTCTGATAGCCGTTCGGCTTCGGCGTAGAAACGTAGTCCTTGAAGCGGCCGGGCACGGGCTTGTACATGTCGTGTATCATGCCCAGCGCGTTGTAGCAGTCCGGGATGCTGTCGACGATGACGCGGAAGGCGCAGAGGTCGAAGATGCCGTTTATGTCCAGCTGCTGGGCAAACATCTTGCGGTAGATGCTGTAAATGTGCTTGATGCGTCCGTAGACCGTGGCGTCTATGCCCTCGTCGTCCATGCGCTTTTGTATCTGCTTCTCCACCTTGTCCATGAAGACGCGGAGCGTATCCATGCGCGTGGAGAGGGCGTCGGTTATCTCCTTGTAGCCCTCGCGGTCGAGGTAGTAGAGCGAGCGGTCCTCCAGCTCCCACTTTATCTTCTGCATGCCGAGCCTGTGCGCGATGGGGGCGTATATCTCCATCGTTTCAGCGGACTTTATGAGCTGCTTTTCTCCGCTCTGGTAGTCCATGGTGCGCATGTTGTGCAGGCGGTCGGCAATTTTGATGAGGATGACACGGATGTCCTTCGCCATAGCGATGAGCATCTTGCGCAGGTTCTCGGCCTGCTCCTCCTCGTGGCTCGTATACTGCACACGCGTCAGCTTGGTGACGCCCTCGACTATGTCCGCCACAGTGGAACCGAACTGGCGCTTCACATCGTCATAGGTAGCGGGCGTATCCTCTATCACGTCGTGCAGCAGCGCAGCGACGACCGAATCCTCGTCGAGCCCCTGCTCGGCGATTATCTCGGCCGTTGCGACGCAGTGCGTGACGTAGGGCGAGCCGTCGCGCCGCTTCTGCCCCTCGTGGAGCTTCACGGCGTACTCATAAGCGTCCCTGACCCGGCCCATATCCATAGTGATGTTGCCGGAGCGTATCTTGGACTCGAGGCTCTTCCAGCACTCTTCAGGGTCCATTACCGGTATTGAGGACTGGGCCCTTATTATCTCGTCCCGGTATTCGGATTTATTTGTGTTTTTCATCCCAGGCATCATCGGGCTCACCTCCCTCTGCGGTATCTTTCTCTATATGCTCTGAGCTTTATCAGTATCGGGTGCGAGGCAAGATCGGCCTTGCCCTGCCTCGGGCACATGTGCACGCGGATATTGTTCCCACTGCGCTCGGCTTTTACAAGGCCGAGATCACGCATCACGCGCAGGCATATGAGCAGCTTGGCCGGGTGCATCCCTCCAGGACGCCAGCCGGCTATATCGCTCACCTCGCCGCCCGCGCTGCCTCCGCGCCGCTCCAGCCAGCGCCAGACGCGTACGAAGTCGCTCCTGTCCGGGCAGAGGTCGGAGCCGGCCCAGGGGCCGGGCAGTCTGTTTTCAAGTATGTCCAGGCACAGCGGCAGAGTGTCGGTCTGCCGCAGCTCCGTCATGAGAAGCTGCACGGAGCGATGGCCGTGGTATTCGTTTATCTGCGGATAAAATGCCGCGTCCACCCTGTCGCCCTCGCGGGCGCCGAGCTCATCCTCGCGGCGGGAGAACATCACGCAGTCGAAGAACACCCCGCCCTTCTCCAGCCGGAGCTTGAGATGGCGGCCGCCGCCTATCGGCGTCACCCTGTCGAGCAGCGCATCCACGATGCAGAGCGTGGGCCTGGGATTGCCGGTGCCGTAGGGCTCCAGCTCCTCGAGCGACTCCACGCAGTCCATGGAAAGCAGCTCCGGGTCCTCGACGCGCAGGTCGCAGACCAGGCTGGGCGCTTCCGCGGGCGGCACGCTGCGGTAGTACTCCGCGAGCGCGGCTCGAAAACCGTCCACCTGCCCGCGCTTTATCGAAAGTCCCGCAGCCAGGGCGTGTCCGCCGAAGCCTTCAAGCCAGTCCGAGCAGGCGGAGAGCGCATCAAAGAGGTTGAAGCCGCCGCAGCTGCGGCAGGAACCCTTTCCGCTCTCGCCGTCCAGGCAGATCATGATGGCGGGCAGGGAAAATTCCTCGGCAAGCTTGGAGGCCGCTATACCAATGACGCCCTGGTGCCAGCCCTCGGCGGCCAGTACTATGGGGGCACTGGGGCGCTCGGCGCTCAGGAGCTCCCGCGCCTCCTCATATATGCCGTGCTCTATCTCCTGCCGCTCCCGGTTGAGGCGGCAGAGCTCGGCGGCGAGGCGGGAGGCCTCGTCATCGTCTTCGGTGAGCAGCAGTCGTACGGCGACGTCCGCGCGGCCGAGCCGCCCTGCGGCGTTGAGCCTCGGCGCGAGCGTGAAGCCCACGGTGGAGGCACTGACACGCTTTCCCAGCGCGCCGGACTCGGCCAGCAGGGCGCGTATTCCCGGACGCGTGGACCTGTTGAGCATCTCCAGCCCGAGGCGGACTATGTATCTGTTCTCTCCCGTGAGCGGCATGACGTCGGCCACCGTGCCGGTGGCGATGAGGTCGGCGTACTCGGAGAGCACCTTCCCGGCATCGCCCTCAACTGCACAAAGGAGCTTGAAGGCCACGCCCACACCTGCGAGGTCTGCATTCGGATAGCGGCTGTCCGGCCGCTTGGGGTCCACCACCGCCACAGCGTCCGGCAGGGGACATGCCCCGCACTCGTGGTGGTCTGTGACCACCATGTCCATACCCAGCGAGGCGGCATATTCCGCCTCCTGCGCTGCGGTAATGCCGCAGTCGACCGTGACTATGAGGCTTGCGCCCCGGGATTTTATGGTGTCCATTGCCGCGAGATTCAGGCCGTAGCCCTCCTCCATGCGGTCGGGTATGTAGGGCTCGCACTCAAGGCCCTTGGAGCGCAGCCAGCTCGTCACAAGGCAGGCCGAGGTGATGCCGTCCACGTCGTAGTCGCCGAACACGGCGACGGTCTCGCGCCGCTCTATCGCCAGACGTACCCTCGCCGCGGCCTTATCCATATCCTGCAGCAGCATCGGGTCGCCCAAAAGCTCCGGTCCTCCGTGCAGGAAGCTCGCCGCCTCCTCGGGCGTCCTTATGCCCCGCCGACTCAGCAGCGCCGCGAGCAGCGGGGTATAGCCCGCCTGCGTGAGCCCTGACGGTATCTCAGGCCCCTCCGGCGGTATATTCCAATTACTGTAATTCATAAGCCGTCTGCTCCGCTCCCGGAGCCCGCTTCCCTTCCCGCGAACTATCGCATAAAATAGAATTTCATAATTATATTATTATACCACTTCACGTCCCGAGCGCAAGAGGCATTTATTCTCTTGCCGCGTCGTGCGTTATGGTGTAAAATATCTTTATGCACTCTGAAAGGAGCATCGTCATGTATTATAACCGCGTCGAACTAAAGGCCCGCGCGCGGGAATCAATGCGCAATTCCACAACAAGCCCGTATATAACGGCGCTCATATACTGCGCCGTCATCTATGTTATCAGCCTGCTTTCCGCAAGGCTCATGCGCGTGGACGGGCTGACGCTCGCCCAGCTTCTCAGCTCCGGTTATGCTACGGAGAACCCCGAAGTCCTAGTACAATGGTACATCTCGGTAAGGCCGGGCGTTTTTGCCTATGTCATAGACGTCCTGCTCAATTTCATGAGCTACCTGCTCTACGCCGGCTTTGTCATCTTCGTGCTGCGCATGATAAGGCAGCAGCAGAACAGCCTCTGGAATCTGATGGATGGTTTTCAGAGTTTTCTCAAGATAATCGGTCTGAACATCATCACAGGCATATTCACCTTCCTTTGGTCGCTGCTCTTCATCATACCCGGCATAGTTGCCGCTTACCGCTACCGCCAGGCGCTGTACCTGCTGCTCGACCACCCTGAAATGGGCATCTTCGAGTGCATCCGTGAGAGCAAGCGGCTCATGCGCGGGCACAAGGCCGAGCTTTTCATACTCGATCTGAGCTTCATAGGCTGGGCGCTGCTGTCCATCATTCCCTTCGTTTCGGTGTACACCCTGCCCTATACCGAGAGCACCTATGCACTTTATTATTCCATGCTGAGGGAGCAGGACGCCGCTCCCGGCCCCGACCGCGGTCCCGACCCCGGAGCCTGGTACAACAACTGAACAGAGCACAAAAAAACACCCGCCATGAGGCGGGTGTTTTTTATTGGGTATTGGCTCAGGCAGCGGCCTCGAGGATGCGGACCATGACGGTCGCGCCCATGGCGCGGTTGGCGCTGCCGGTGGGATCGAAGGTGGTGTCGGTCACGCCGTTCATGAGCTTCGCGTCGGTGCAGTAATCGACAGCGGCGAGGGCCCAGGAGGCGACGGACTCGGCATCAGCGTAGGCGAGCTCAGGCTCGGTGACCTCAGCGGCGCCCTTGAACACGGAGTAGTTGTAGAGGATGACGGCCATCTCCTGCCTGGTCATGGTGGCCAGAGGCTCGAAGCTGGTCTCGCCGCGGCCGGAGACTATCTTGTTCTCGTAGGCCCACAGCACGGCATTGGCATAGTAGCTGCCGTCCTTGCAGTCGGTGAAGATTTCGGAGACATTGCCCTCAACAGCCGGGGAACCCTCCATGCGGTAGAGCATGGTCACGAGCATGGCGCGGTTCATGGCGGTCAGGGGCTCAAAGGTGGTATCGGTGACACCGTTCATGATCTCATTCTCGTACGCGGTCATGACAGCCTCGTAGTACCAGGCAGTGGAGGCAACGTCGGTGAACACGCCGGTCTCGGCAGCCTTGACGGTGATGCGGCCCTGAGGCTCGCCGTACTTCTCAGCGGTGATGACGCCGTCGAGCTCCTCGGTGATGTAGCTCATGAGAGCCTCATCCATCGGGATACCGGTGTCGACTATGTTGGCGGAGGTGGTGAAAGCGTAGTAGGTGTCGCCGCCGGCGGCCATGAAGTCGTTGGTGACAACGACGTAGGTGGCCTTAGGATCAAAGTCCTTGCCGTTGATGCTGGTGATGGTCACACGGTTGATGCTCTTCGGGCCGTAGTAGGTGGAGCCGGGGTACTGCTCACCCTGGTCGTAGGCCTTGGAGGTGTCGACGGTGAACTCGATGCCGGCCACCTGCGGGAAGGCGCCAACAGCCTCAGGAGTGCAGTAGGTGGAAGCCTCGAGGGCCTCGAGCAGGACCTCGCCGGAGACGGTCACATAGGTGACGGTGTTGCCGAAGGGCAGGACGGTGTTGACGTCGTTCTTGGTGATGTCACCCTTGGCGATGCTGGCACGGATGCCGCCGCCGTTGGTGATGGCGACAACGTTCTCCTTGGCCACGGGCAGGGAGCCGTCCTTGGAGGCCTGCCACAGGATGGCGTCGGCGATGAGGTCGCCGAGGTTGGTCTCCTCAGTGCGGTTGCCGGGATCGCGCTCGCCGTTGAGGTCTACCTCGGTCTTGGCGAACACGGCGCCGTACTCGGCCTCTATCTCGGCCTTGATGGCGGCGGCGCGGTCGGCCACGGCCTTCACGGAGCCCTCGTACTTGCTGAGGTCAACGCTGGAGACGGTGATGCCGTCCTTGGAGATGGTGACGACGCCGACGTTGGCGGCGGCAGTGCCGGTGGAGGTGATCAGGGTGTCGCCGACCTTGCCGGTGCCGTTGGTAGCGGCCTTGACGGCCTCATAGTCGCTGTGGCTGTGGCCGTCGATGAACACATCGATGCCGGTAACCTTGCTGAGGACGTCGATGGAGCGGTTGGGCTCGCTCTCGCTGTCGATGCCGAGGTGGCCGAGGCAGATGATGTAATCGCAGCCGGCCTCAGTGAGGGCCTTGACCTGCTGCTCAGCGCAAGCGTAGAGCTCGTCGCCGGCGAGGAAGGTCACGCCCTTGATCATGGCGGGGTTGGCCTTGGTCGCGGTCTCGGGGGTGGCGAGACCGAA
>URDK01000058.1 GCA_900546485.1 uncultured Eubacteriales bacterium | reverse complement strand
ATACGAGATCGGTCTCGGCATTCCTGCTGAACCGCTCTTCCGATCTGCGTGGTCTGCTGCGCGGCCTTCTGCTGCTCTATGAGGGCCCGCGTGAACTCCGCCGTCTCCACCTGCTGCCGGAGATGCACGGCGGAGGCGAGCACCTGGGCCGTCGAGGTGAGCTCGGAGGCCGTGAGCTTGAGCAGCTCCTCGCGGTCTTCCTTGCTGGTGTGCTCTCCCAGGAAGCGCCGGGAGCGGACGATCTCGTTCACGGCCAGGGCGGCGGCGAGCCTCTCGACAAGCCCCATCGCCCCAGCCTTCCGCCCGCTCACGCCTCCACCTCCGACTCGAGCGGGCCGTAGCCCAGCCGCTCCCGGTAGACATTCGCCGCCCGGATGACCTGGGCGACGGCTGCGTCGCTCGCCAGTCGGTCGCCCAGGCTTCGCCGCTGCTCCGGCGTCGCGCCATTCTCCCGGATGACCTCCGACACCTTCGCCACGTCCCGGGGCGAGATCTCCGTCAGGCGGCGGGCCACTCCGGGCGGGAGCCGCTGATAGTGCAAGCGGAGGAAGATGATCCCGGTCTCCACCACCATGTCCAGCTCCGTGTCCCGGATGCTCTCTTGCATCCGGTGGATGCCTTCCAGCGCGGCCAGGACATCGAGCTCCCGCTGGTTCTCGTTATCCATCCCGCCCGGCCCCCTTCCGCTGCTCTCTGGCAAGGATCGCCTTGAGGCCCTCGATGACCTTCTCACACTGGGCCGTGTTCAGCCACTCGAGCCGGTCGATGCCGGTCATCCGCTTCACAAAGCCCTCGATCCGGCGCTTGTCGTTGTTCCACCCCAGGGCCTCGGTGAGCGCGTAGATCTTCCGGCGCTGCCGTTCGGTGGTGGGGTTGCCGCCCTCGTCCGTCCGTTTGTCGCCGGTACTCCGGGCGGCGCTGTCCTTCATGTTTTGCAGGACGCGGGCGACGTCGGTGATCTCGCCCTGCGTCAGCTTCTTCATGCTCTCCTTGCCGGTCTCCCGGTACACGACCCCGTGAAGGTCTTCGTCCGAGAGCCGGAGCTCGGGCGACTTCGCGATCGCCCATAGTGTGCGGATGGAGGGGAGCTTCCTTCCGCTGCGTGTTGCTGCCATGATTTACACCTCGTTTCCCCAACAGTCCCAGCCGTGGAACCTTTTCCGGGCAAAGAGTTCGATCCGGGGGACGTCCCCGAACAGCTCCTCGATGCGGCGGCGGACTTCCTCCGGCTTCTCGCTGTGCCGCGTTCTCACGGCCTCCACGAGCTGCGGGATGTTGTTCTTCTGCTTGTACTGAACCATCCGCCCCCGCGTCCCCATGAGGCAAAGCTCACAGTTTTTGAGCGTCCAGGGCGCGAGGTTCGAGACGGTCTTCCCGTTGACGGTCTTCTTCGACCACACAAAGGCGACGGTCACATACCGGAACCCCCACGCCCGATAGAGCTCAAGGGCGTCCGGGATGTGGGCGTCGGTGGCCCACATAAAGAGAGCCGCGTCTCGGTGGGCGATGCGCCCGACGTCGAGCTCCTTGAGGGCCTCGGTGGTCATGGTCGGATAGACCGCTTCTAGGGGTTTATAGGTGGTAGAAATTACCCCCCCCGCGCGTTTTTCCAGTTGCTTCCTTGCTGCTGAACTTCCATGGAGGGTCGGCGTAGATGACCCGGTACTTCTTTCTCGTGGTGGTGATGTCGACCCGCATGAATCCCGCCCCCTTACATGCCGCTCTTGACCTGTTCCAGCTTCGCGAAGTCCAGCTCGTAGCCGAAGACGTCTTGCTGCTTCCAGGTAGCGCCGACCGCGTTGACGGTGTCCTCGCCGTACTTCTTGAGGGCCTCCTTCGAGACGTCCTCCTTGACGACGATGCAGTCCATCATCTGCCGGTTCTTGAGGCGGCGGATGATCTCCTCGATCTTCTCCTTCGCCCTGGGGAGGGACACGGAGGTCGAGAGTCGGAAGCCGACCTCGCCGAAGGTGAGGATCTTCGACTTCGCCTTCCCCATGTCCGCCCGGTGTTCGGTGACGAAGTCCTTGAGCTCGCGCTCGAGCTTGGCGATCCTGTCCTTGTGGGGCTTGCTCTGCTCCTCTGCGGCCTTCTTGGCCCCGAGGATCTGCTTGTTCATCTCGCCCTCAATGTCCTGGACGGCGAGCTGCGCTTCTGCAATCTGACGGAGGGCGTCGTTCGCGTCCTCCCAGGTCTTGACCCCGGAGGGTTCGACCACTCTTTTCCTTGCCATGTGTAGGCTCCTTCCTTTCTGTGCTTGTTGATATATGCCCGGGGAGTTGCCTCCCCGCTGCGGCTTGCTTCGGTGGCCTCCTTCGGCTCCTTGTCTTCGTATAGGATGTAGGTCTTAGAGAGGAGCATATAGAGGCCGAGCGGCCCGGTGAGGAGAGCGGCGGTCGCGTCGCTGTCCTCCGGCGTCTTCCCGCCTCGGGCCATGACCAGGATGAGGGCGGTGATCGCCAGCATAGCGAGACCCATGAGACGCTGCTTTCTCATTTTCATTGTCCCGGCCCCCTTCCGTGTTAGAGCATCATGAGGCTCGAGGCTTGCTCGATGATCTTCACGGTGACGACTCTCTCGCCGCGCTCCTCAAGGATGCGGGTGACGTTGGAGAGGGTTCGGTCGAGGAGTCGGAAGCATCCGGTCTGCATGTTGCAGGCCCGGGCCTTGAGCTCGACCATCGCGTCGGGATCTACCTCGAAGCCCTCGAGGTAGCCCTCCACCTCCGAGGGGTCAAGCCCCTTGAGGGAGACATAGAAGTCGACCCGGTTCGCCATGCGGGCGAGGTAGGTCTTGATCTGCGCTTCGAGCTTCGGCTCTCCGGCGATGACGAGCCCCACGTCGGATTGGTCGAAGATCGCCCGGAGGATCTCCATCTTCTTTTGGGTGTACTTCGAGACGAGCTTGTCCGCCTCGTCGATGATGAGGAGGTATCCCTTGTTCGTGTTGAAGAAGTCCCGGATGCCGTTGACCCTGCGCCAGATAGTGCCGTAGCCGCTGGGGATGCCGAGGGACTTCTCGATCGCCTCCACAAGATCGCGGCTGCTCATGGTGTCGTCGCACTCAATGTAGGCGACCCGGGGGAGCTTCGCGTACTGCCGGAGGGAGTAGGTCTTGCCGTAGCCGCTGCGGGCGACCACGATGCCGAGGCCGATGTACTCTTGACAGCTTTGACACACGCCGAGCACCTTGAGGGCGTCCCGGCTCTCATAGAAGACGGGCTTCCGTCCGGTCTTGCGCCCCGGCTCCGGGAGCTCCACGGCCTCGCCGGTGCGCTGGGCCAGCCAGTCCGCGAGGAGCTTCTCGATGGTGGAGATGTCCCCCTCGTACTTGCCGGAGAGGTAGCGGGAGATCGTCGGGCGGGAGTAGCCCGGGATCTCGCTCGCCAGGGTGGCGATGCTGGTCTTCGAGACCGCGAGGTAGTCGTTGATCTGCTCGGCAAGGGTCTTGCCGGTGGTGTAGGTTGTGGCCTGGGCCGCTGCTGCTGTGATTTCCATGTTGTTCCTCCTATTCGTTCATAGCCCTCAAGCGAGCGAGGGCGTCGTCTGCCTTCTTGCCGAGGAACTCGTCCCCGGACGTCTTCTTCCCGGTCTTCCGGCTCGCCGCCGCTTCCGCCCGGTATTCCTTGTCGTTCGGGAGGGCGATGACCTTCGGGCTCCGCTCTGCCTTGATGGTGAGGTCGAGCTTGCCCACGGCGTCGGACGGTCTGCCCTGCTCCACCCGGAGCTCGTAGGGCGTCGTGAAGTCTTCCAGGATCTCCCGCATCTCCTTCTCCTGCCGCTTCTGGTCGCGGCGGAGGCGCTCAAGCGCCGCCTGTGAACAGTGGGGCCCGAAGGCCAGCAGCTCGGCGGAGACGGCCTCACAGATCTTCCGGCCCTCCTGGTCGAAGACGTAGAGCTTCGTGACGTCGTCGATGTCCCACTTGATGCCGACATGCTTGCCAACATAGTGGCAAAGCTCGTAGTCCGTGTAGAGCGTCCCGAACTTGGTGATCCCCTGGTTCCGCACGAGGGCGGTGTCCGCCTTCATGAGCAGCATCGCCGCATACTCCCGGGGCGGCGCTGCCTTCTCGTAGCGTTCGCCGTTCTCAAAGAGCGAGATCGGCGTGATCCACTTCTCGCCCGCGTCCTTGAGGCCCCGGTGCTCCCGGGTGTGGTACTTCGTCTCCTTCCACTCCGTCCATGCCTCCCAGAACTCCTCCATCGTCAGCAGCTCGCCGCGCTCGAGCATACCGTCGACGTCCTTCTGCCGTTTGGCGTAGGTCTTGGAGCCGGTGAGGGTGCCCGTGTAGCTCTCGAACCATTTCGAGAACTTGGAGCACACGGTCGAGAAGAAGCGCTCGATCGGCTTGTCCCACGGCTGATAGGGGAGCGACCGCCCGACCTCCTCGATGCCGATGCTCTGGTAGAAGCCCACGGTCTCGGCGTCGAACTCGAAGTCGATGTTCCGCTTCTTGCGGCTCTGGCCGGTCATGGTCTTCGCCGTGTAGTCCTTGCCGTTGTCGACGTGGAGGATGTGGGGGACGCCGCCCGGGTGGGAGTAGAGCATCTTGACGAGGCTCTCTTTGAGGGTCTGGTTGTTGGCGTCCACACAAGCCACGTCGCCCACGATCGCCCGGCTCCGCATGTCCATCCATGCGACGAGCTTCGGGCGGACGGCCTTGATCTTCCCGTTCGGGGCGACCCACTGAACCCAAAAGTCGAAGGTGTGCTCGTCGCCGACGACGTACTCCATGACCTTGAGGCTCGTCGCGTCGCGCTTGCCCTTGAGCATCTTCTTGTTCTTCCACTCCCGGGAGCCGTTGGCCGCGAGGTAGCGGGCCGACTCTCCGCCTCGGCTGTCCATGAGGTGCTTGATGTACCGGGCGACCGTCTTGATGCTGGGGTAGTTCTCCCAGCCCCGGCCCTCGGCGACCTCCTCGAACTTCTCGTAGAGCATTTCGATCGTTCCCAGGTTGGCCGCGAAGCGCCGGTCGAACCATATATTTTGAATGAGCGCCTTTTGCTCATCCGTGAGACTCGGGAAGGTGGCGGTCGCCTTCGGCTTCCGACACAAGGACAGCGCCCGGAAATAGTCCCGGCTCTGGCCGTCCTCCTTCTCCATCTTGAGGGCCCAGGCGTTCGCCTTGAGGATGTTGTCGACGTAGCGGTAGAGGGTCGGGAGACTCACTCCCAGGCCCAGCGCGTACCGCTCGGCGTAGGCCGTGCGGTCGGGGCCGTCATAGTCGATGAAGTCTTGAACCCGCGCCGCCAGCTCGACGGCTTCATAGAACGCCTTCTTGTTCTGCTCCGTGTAGTGGTTGAGGTCGACGCCCACATACCAGGGCGCGGACTCTGTTCGCTTCTCTATGACGACATCCCTCCCGTCTATCTTCTGTGCCGCCCGCCACGCCTTCCGGCCCTTGGCTGTGAGGGAGTCGACGGAGACGAGCACCTGCTCTCTGCCGCCGTTCTCCTGGGGCTGCGTTCTGGTCTTGTACTGATTGGGGCTTCGCTTGATCCGCTGGACGAGGGTGTTATACTTCACGCCCTCAAACTCTGCGGCCTCCTTGAGCCCGATGAATACGTCCGGCACTCCTGTCCCTCCCTTCCTGGTATTACGCTGCCGTTACCTTCTCGACCTTCCGGGGGTCGAGGTTGAGGGCCGCGATGATCGCCGGGAGGTACTTCTCGCCCGACCGGACGCCGTAGAGAATGTAGCTTAGATACTGCGGCGATGTGCCGATCTCGGCGGCGAGCTGCGTCTTCGTCTTGTCCTGGTCAGTGAGCGCCTTGACGACGAGCTTCCCCAGGGGGCAAAGTTTACCGTTGCTTTTCACCGCTGTCCTCCTTCCTGTGTAGTCGTTCTTAGATTTACTTCCGCTTCTGCCGGTGCAGGTTGACCGCTGCCATAAACCCCAGGCCCAGCAGCGCCGCCGCACGGGTGAAGCTGTCCGGCGCTCCTGCCACGACACACGCGGCGGCGAGCCCCAGGCCCCCGAGGGCCATGAGGCCCAGGCCGACGACGAAGTCGAGGATCGCGTCCAGCGTGGGGAAGACCCGCCTCGCACACTCTCGGGCCGCTTCTTTCTCAAGCAATTTGAGAATATAGCCCAGGGTCTCGGCCTCCTGTGACGCGGCGGCGAAGGTCAGCTCCGCGCCATACCGGGGGCGGAAGGGGTTCCGGGGGTCTCCCGAGAGCCGCTTCCGAGACAGGGCCTCGCGCCGCTGGAAGGCGACGAGGTCGGCGGCTCGTTTGAGTTCTGCTTTCATGCTGCTGTTTCCTCCTTGTGCGCCCCTCCCCGGCGCTGGTATAATCGAAGCGGGGCTCCCGGCCCGGGAAGGGGGTGTAAAATATGTTTGATGCCAAACGGTTTAGAGAAGAACTTCTCAACGATTTCCTCGACCAGCATCCGGCGCAAAAGGAGGAGGACTCCGTCCTTTCCAAGTTCATCCAGATCATGGCCGATGTGTCCGTCGCCGCTATTGAGAAGTACGACCGTGAGAACACTCGTTGACGTAGCCGTCCACCTCTCGCAAGAGCGTCTTTAGCCGAGTGAGCTCCTTGTCTGTCCGGGCCGTCCGCTCTGCGGGCGGCCTTTCTTCTTTCGCCTCCTCCCGGTACTTCTGGATCGCATAGTTATCCCGGTACATCTCCGCCAGCTCTCCGACCCATTCCCGGAGCGCCCTCCGCAAGGCGAGCGCCGGGATGCCGTCCGCGTCCAGGTTGTCCAGGGCGGCGTCCAGCTCCCGGGCCCCGTCGAAGATGTTGAGGTAGACCCGGCAATCGTTGGGCGGGCAATCTGCCGCCAGCGCCAGCCCCAGGGCGTAGAGCTGCGCCGTCTCCCGGTGGCGCTTGAGCTCCGGGTGAAGGTGCTCGAAGGTCGTCCGCTCCTCCCGGCCCGGCCACGCTCCGAAGGTGTCCGGGAGGACGAAGCAGTCCTCCCGAGCCAGAAGGCCCAGGTCGCGGAGCGCGGCCTTGTAGCCGTATAGCTCATGCGCCGCCGTCCGTGCGTCCACGTCCTTATAGTGGGGGCTCTCGACCTGCCCCCGGAGGACGGTCTCCCATCCGGCGATCATCTGCTGGGCGTCGACTTCCTCCTCCTCGGTGGTCTCGTCGGTCTCCTTGACGATCGTGACCTTGACCTCGGGTTCCTCGGCGTCGAGCTCCGACTCGAGGCCCCGGGCCAGCTCCACGGCCTCCTCCATGCTGCCCGCGTTGTCGTACTCCATCGCGCCCCGGTCGACGTCCAGGTTGCCGGTGTAGAGCTCGGCGTCGATGACGCCATACTCGCCGAGGGCCGTCCCCTCATACTCCCGGAGCTCCCGGGCGTTGAACTTGACGACGAGGTAGCCGTTGATCTTCTTCATCTTTCTCATGCTGCTGTTCCTTCCTTTCTGTGTGGGGGTCACTGTCCCAGCGCGGGGACGACCCGGATCGTGTTTGTGTGCTTGTGGAGGAGGATGAGCTCCCCGTCCGGCTTCTGCCGCACGACGAGCCAGTTCTCCGGTGAGAGGCCCGCTTGCCCGAGCCTGATCTTCTGCTTTCTGGTCGGCTTCTTGCCGTTCCTCATGGTCGGCCTCCTTTGCATTTTTCGGGGGATGGACAGGACAGGAGGGAGCGGTGGGGGTCGCCCATTATGAAAGAGGCTATTCTCGCCGATGCCCTGGGGAGTTGCCCCTCCCTCGAGGGTCTTGTCTCCGCAATTCTTAGAACCGATGCCTATATTCGGGGGAAGCTCGTCTCCGCCGCTCCCTGCTGCCCTGTCCTTATTCCCTCTTTGCGTTTTGTGGTGGCTTGTGGTAGAGTAAAAGCAAGCGGCGAGGGTAGTCATAAATGAAAAAATACCGCTTTACCATTCGCAAGAAAACGAGCCGCTTCGGGGTCGGTGGCACGATCCCCGAGGCTTTGGGGGAGAAACCCCTCTTTCGCTATGCTTCGGTTTGTAAACTCTCGAAGCACCGTTGCCGCGTCTGCGGCAATCCCATCCGGCGGACAGGCATCCGCCGTGTGGTGCGCTGTCCCGTGTGTAACGCGGAGAACAGCTTGCCGTAAGGTGTAACAAGAGAAACATTCCGATATAACGAAGGAGGTGTAAGCCCTCGCCGCTCGCTTTTACTCTACCGCCGCCTCCTTTGGTCTTTCCTTTTGGTGGGTGGTGTGCTATGCTTGATTTGCTTAAATTTTTAATCCTGCTTTATTATAACTCGCATTTTCGAGGAAGTCAATAGTTTTGCGTGTATGTTTCGCAAATTCGAGGAGGAACCTATGTTTAATACGTTGTTGAAGGAATTGAGGGCAAAAAACGGGATGACTCAAGGCCAGCTCGCAAAGGCGGCTGGTGTTTCTCCCGGAAACGTCGGCGATTGGGAGTCCGGCAAAAGCAAGCCCGGGTATAATGCGCTCGCGTCGCTTGCTCGCATTTTCGATGTGTCCGCCGACTATCTGCTCGAGCTGTCACCCGAAAAAAAGAGCGAGCCGCCTACGGAGCTCCGTGACCTAGATGAGATCAAGGCGTCCCAGGGGCTCACCTGTGACGGCCTCCCACTGTCCGAGGATGAGGTGGATCTCGTCGCCATGTACCGGCTCCTTCCGCCGTCCCATCGGGAGGAGATCTTCGACCTGGTCTACTTCAAGTACAAGCGCCACGTCGAGGAGAAAAAAGAATCTATTTATTCAACATACTTCGACGGGAGCGAGGACGAAAAAAGCGGCCCCGCTGGGAGCCGTGAGGCCCGCGACGGAACCGCCTAATTTTTTGCCCTGCCATGATTAAAAACTAAATCAAAATGCTGTCACTTTGCCCGAGCATGGATAAACCGCCCAGAACGCCCGGAAACCCCGGTATTTCTGGCAAAGTGACAGGGTGACACGATTTCGCTCAAAATGTCACTTTGAAAAGGGCGGGTTTTGCCGTGCCTGGGCCCGATCGCCGCCGTCGTCGTAACGCCTGGAATAACAGCTCGTAACGCCTCCGCGCCGCCGATCCACGCCGCCGAACCCCTGTTTTTGCCCTCTGCCGTTAATTTTTGCACGGATTAACGCCCCGTTTGCACAGCTCGCCCGCTTGCCTTCCGGGGCCGTCTCTGCTATACTGTGACCATGGGCCGCGAAGCCCGTCCTCTTTGTCTGCTGCTGTGACTTCCGGGACGGGCCGAGCGGCCCTCTTTTTGCCCTCAAATGCCCTTGTTTCAAGGGTTTCGCCCCGTTGTGGGTACGATATGCCCCAGCAGCGCCGCCGCCGTTGCAGGGCCTCCCAGGGCATGAAAAAAGGACGCCGACCGCGTCGACGCCCTCGTCTCAAGTTGTCTGATAAAGCCGGGCCGGATCAATGCCCTGTCCCGGGTGAAAATGCCCTGTTTCCCGCACAAATAGCGGGTTTTCTCGCGGTCTCCCGTCCTGTCCCGGTTTATCCCGTGTTTCTCAAATACGTTGTCTCCGTACACCCACAGGGGCAGCCCGTTGGCTGCAATGCAGATAAGCGCGCCTATCAGGCCGGCTATAAGAACTGACCAGTTCTTATAAACAAGATAAATAACGACTATAAACGCCAGAAAACATCCGATTATGCCCATGGTTTTGTCACTTCAAATCAATAATCAGCTGATATCAAAGACCTATACTCCAGCAGAGTACGACTACGGCAGTGCTGACAAGTCCCCAGACGACCATAGTCCAGAACACCTGGCCATAGATGTCCTTGAGCTTCAGCCCGGAGATGGGCAGGAACATGAGTATGCAGCCGCTGTAGGGGAGCATGGAGATGGCGGTGCCGGCAAAGAGACCGACCCTGTGTATCATCTCCGGATCGACGCCCTGAGCGAGCAGTGTGGGGGCCAGAATGGGCAGGGAAACCAGGAAGCCGGTGCCGGAACCGCCGGTGAGGCCGGCGATGATACCGCAGAAAATTATTACCAGCAGTACGGGCGGAATATCCATGCCGAACAGCGCAGTGGTAATTGTGCCGAAAGCCTCGGTGCCGGTGACGACGTTGGCAAAGCCGACCATGGCACCGACGGTAGCCATGGGTGCAATAGCCTGCATGGCGCCGCCGTTAAGGGTGGCGAGTATGCCGACGGGCTTGAGGTACTTCCAATTGAGGACCAGCGTGAGAAGCGCGCCAAGGCCCAGGGAAATGTTGATGTTGACCTTCAGAATGTTGTAGATAACAAAGAGGAAGACCAGGGGCAGGAGGCTCAGCCAGAAGTTGGGCAGCTTGTCGCTCTCCTCAAAGCGCTTGTCATTTGGGCCGTACTCGAAGATTTCGCCCTTCTTCTTGGCGCGATTGACCATGTGATTGAGGATGAAGGTTCCGCCGACGGCCCAGACAATGCCGCCTATCCAGCCGGGGACGGCAAGAGCCATGGCATCGGTGCCGAGGAACTGCTGGGGGATAATATTGGTTGTCTGCACCGCACCGGGAACGAGTATGCACCAGGAGAAGCAGCCAAGGCACAGAGCACCGTAGGAAAAGCGTTTGGGTATGTTGTAAGACTCGAGTATGGACAGGGCGATTGGGTAGCAAAGCAGCAGCGCCACGGAAGTTATAACGCCGCCGAGGCCAAGAATGCCGGGGATGAGGTCAATGACCAGAAGGGCCAGAAACTGCTGGACGTTGGGACTAAATTTGTCGCTCAAGACAGTCTTTTTGAGACCGACGGCGACAGCCATAGCCGCTCCGCTCTCGCTGTAAATGCGTGCCATGATCGCACCAAACAGGAATACCAGCCAGTAGCCGGCAGCAAAACTGGCACAGTTGGAAGCATAAGTCGTCAGCGTCTCGACTATCGGAGACCCCGTGACAAGGATGACGAAAAACGCGCCTATGCACGAGGCAATAAACGGGGAAAAGTTCTTGAACGAAAGAAAAATAACGAGGACGAAGCCAAGTATGCAGCCAATAATACCTATTGCGTCCATCTTTACACCTCTCTTTTAAATTGCAGTTGTCTCACGGATACCGGCAAGCATTCCGGACTGTTCGCACTAGTGTCCGAATTAACAGTACTGCTGTACGGATTACTTATACTCTACGCTCGGAAAATTGTCAATGCTTTAACCATGGCTTTTTGTCGATTCGTAGCAATATACAAAATATCAGCAATATATTTGTGAAAAGATTGTTCTTGCGATTGATAAAAATCGGACCATAGTCTTAATATTTGCCGATAAATATTGACATTGTCCGATGATAGGCTTAGGATAAATAAAAGAAGGTATGATTGTTTGGAGATGTGAGAAATATGGTACTCAAAGATGAAAGCAAACTCAGCACGAAGGACCGGATATCCATGATCTCGTTCAAGCTCCTCCAGGAGAGCTCTGGCGCTAACATCACTATCAGCCAGATATGCAAGGCTGCGGGTATAACCAAGAGCACGTTTTACTATTACTACCATTCAATCGATGAGGTCATCGAAAGCTTCAGCGACATTATATCGATACAGTTGTCCGAGGCCATGCCGGAGATCTTCGCCCAGAAGACCTGCATCGACCAGGCACTTCTGGCCATCAAGGCCGTAGACAGCGCCGTAGAGCAGCTCGGACCTGCTGTGGCATCTTCAAGGTACACGATGCATCTGAAAAAAGGTGACTATGAGGGCTTCCACGCGGAGGCGGGCTGGGCCCTGGTTGTGGCGATAATCTCCAAGGCCATAGCCTTGGGCGAGATACCTGCTGATCGCAGCGCTGAGGAGGTAGCTACCTCCATTTTCTACATTATGCGCGGCGTAAACCACAGCTGGTGTATGTGCGGGGGCAAATTTGATTTTACTGAGACCGTACAGAAAGAGCTGCGGTTATACCTGGATCTGCTTAAAAACTCTGCGACCGTGCCGGAAAAGAACTGATACGGCGGAATGCTGTGGCAGAGAAAGTTTGACAGTCTGCTGCAAAAAAATACCCCCTGATGTAGCTTCGTTTCTACATCAGGGGGTATTCTATATTTGTTTGTGACAGACCTCGTGTCAGGCCAGAATGCCCTTGGCCTGGGGGAGAATGTATTCGAACATGCGTCTGTGGCCCTCGGGGCTGGGGTGGATGCCGTCCTCGCTGAACAGTCCCTCGAAATCGCGCTTCTCCAGGAAAGCGCTGCGCACGTCCAGCATCGGGACGCCGCGCTTGGCGGCTATGCGCATGACGGCGAGGTTATACATCTCGTTCCAGTGCTCAATGCTGTTGGTCGTGCCGAGGAAGTGCATGAGCGCCTTGGGGTCCAGCTTTCGGGAAAACCAGTCAAAATAGCGCTTGCCGTAGACGGGAATGAGATTTATCACCACGGGCTTGCTGCCCAGGGCCTGTATGCCGTCCAGCACGCTGTTGTAGTACTCCTTGAACTTCTCTATGGGCGTGTTGCAGTCGTGCGGGGCCTCCGGCTCAGCCGCTACGGCGGGCCAGTTAAAATCGGAATCGTTCCCGCCCAGCATGACCAGCGTGGTGGGACAGGCGGAGATGTCCTTGGCGTATCGCTCCAGCCGCTTGAGCGCGGCAGAGGAGGTGCAGCCGAACTTGGAGTGGTTCTTTAGCTCCGTATCCAGCGAAGCGCCCAGCAGATTGACAAAAGAATCCTTCCAGTGGGTATACTTCGCGCTGTCCGAAAGATAAACAACTCCTCCGGTTATAGAGTCGCCTATTACGCAGATTGGATTTGCCATGTTGTATACCTCGCTTTCATCGGCTTCCTTGTCTGCATTATATGACTTCCCACGCGCTTTGTCAACACAAAAGAAACTATAAGAACAAAAGAATTTTTAGTTACTACATTCCATGGTATAGGAGAAGGTACTGCCCTCGCCGGGCTTGCTCTCGACATTGAGCTTGCCATCGTGCGCGTCGGCTATCTGCTTGACCATTGACAGGCCGAGGCCGGAGCCGCGGTCGACGCCGCGGGAACTGTCGGCTTGCCAGAAACGCTCCCAGATGTGTGGCAGGTCCTTCTTGTCTATGCCTATGCCGGTGTCGGAGACGGAGAAGGTGAGCTTGCCGTCGGCAGTGTGGAGGCTGACACGGACCTTGCCGCCCTCGGCGGTATATTTGAAGGCGTTTTCCACGAGATTTTGCACCAGCCGGGCCATCAGGCCGACGTCCATGTTGGCGTAGACGCCCTGTTCTATGTCCTTCTCGAGCTGTATGTCGCGCCCGGAGGCCACGGCGGCCTCGTCGCAGACCACCTCGACCAGCTCGGAGTAGTCGGCGCGCTCAAGGGAGATCTTGTGCGTGCCCTGATCCATGCGGGTGATGTTGAGCAGCTGATTTACGAGGGTGGACATCTTGCGGGACTGCCGCTCCACGACCTCCATGGACTCCTGATAGTCCTCCACGGTCTTGGCGTTCTGCCTCGCGTACTCGCACTCTGCGATTATGACGGCTATGGGCGTGCGCAGCTCGTGCGAGGCGTCGGAGGCGAAGCGCTTTTCGGCGTTGAAGGAGTGCTCCAGCCGGTCGAACATCCTATCAAAGGTGGCGGCGAGGCGGTGTATTTCGTCGCGCCCGCGCTTTAGGCCGATGCGGGCTGTGAGGTCGGAGCCATCGGAGATGGCGTCCACGGTGTCGGTTATCTGCCGGACGGGCTTAAAGGCCCGGCGCGCGATGAGCCAGCCGACGACGGCCGTCAGCAGCACCAGCACGGGGAAAAGCACCAGCGAGAGAATGACGATGACACGCACGGCGGAGAAGGAGTTGTCAGTGGAGGTGATGCCGCGCAGCCAGACGTCGCCGCCGGGGTTCTGGACATAGAGGTCGTAGACGAGGTACTTTTCACCGTCTATGACTATGTCGCGGGTCTGACCGTTGAGGAAATCGTCGTCGCCCTCGAAATGACGCAGGCCCGCGCCGCCGATGAGCTGCAGGTCCTCGTCGTAAACAAGGACGTAGACATTGTGGCGGTAGAGATTCAGCTCGTCGAGGTCGAGGTAGCCGTTTTCATACTCGACGTCGTCGATGTTGTCGTGCACGACGTCGAGCAGCGTAGCCTCGGCGTTATTTGTCAGCACCCGGTTTCCCACGATGAGCATGAAGATGAGCACCAGGGCTACTACCAGCACCATCATGAGCGTAAAGTATATTGTTACCCTGGTTTTGATGGTTATGAATCTCATGCTTCGTCCCTCAGCACCCAGCCCACGCCGCGTACGGTGTGGATGAGCTTCTTGTCGAAGTCGGCGTCGAGCTTGCGGCGCAGGTAGCTCATGTAGACGTCCACGACGTTTGTGCCGCCCTCCCAGTCATAGCTCCAGACGTTGTTCTCGATGGCCTCGCGTGAGAGCACGGAGCCCTTGTTGCGGATCATGAACTCCAGAACTGCGAATTCCTTGGCGGAGAGGTCTATGTTCTTTCCGGCGCGCGTCACTTTGTGGGAGGCAGTGTCCAGCGAGAGGTCGCCGCAGGTGAAGACGTTGGTGGTGCTGCCGGTCGACTTGCGGGTCATGGCGCGGATGCGGGCAAGCAGCTCGTCAAAGGAAAAGGGCTTGACGAGGTAGTCGTTGGCGCCGAGGTCGAGGCCCTCGACCCTGTCACTCACGGCGTCGCGCGCGGTCAGAAAGAGCACGGGGGTGGCATCGCCGCGTTCTCGCAGCTTCCGCACGGCGGTGAAACCGTCCATGCGCGGCATCATGACGTCGAAAATGGCCGCGTCATAGTTGGCGCTCTCAAGGTAATCGAGTGCCTCACGTCCGTCGTAGCAGGCGTCAGTGGAGTAGCCCCCCGCGGCCAGCCGCTTGCAGATTATCCGATTAAGGTCCCTTTCGTCCTCGACGACAAGTATGCGCATGAGCGTTCACATCCCTTAGAGCTGATTTGTACCCATATTTTTTCACGTACACATTAGAACCATATTAAATAATACCGCAGAAAAAATCTTTTGAAAAGCCCGCGGTCTTAATCTTGCGTTAATTGAAGCGTGCGAAAATGAGGGCGTAGTCAAACAAGACAAGGAGGAAATAAAGTGAAAAAAACTATAATATGGATAATCGTCGCGATAGTTCTTGTGGCCGCCGTAGCCCTGGGCCTGGTGTGGTACTTTGTGTGGAACGACAGCGCTTATATAGGCCGTGACGCGGCCGGCGCCGCAGCTTTGGCCGACGCGGGCTTCACGCAGCAGGAAGTCAGCCGCCTGGACGTCGACTTCGAGCGTGACGACGGCTTTGTGTTCTACGATGTCAAATTCATAAACGGAACGACAGAGTACGAGTATACGATAGACGCCTCCACGGGCGATGTCCTCCACGTTGAGCAAGAGCCCGTGTTCGACTAATACGCATAGTAAAAAGGCCGCCCAGTCGGGCGGCCTTTTTGTTTGCATTATCAGAACAGGTGCACGTTGGCGATAACGGCGGAGAAGACAATCGAGACGGTGGAGCAGAGCTTGATGAGGATGTTCAGGCTCGGGCCCGAGGTGTCCTTGAAGGGGTCGCCCACGGTGTCGCCGATGACGCCGGCCTTGTGGCACTCGCTGCCCTTGCCGCCGTGGTGACCAGCCTCTATATACTTCTTCGCGTTGTCCCACGCGCCGCCGGAGTTGGACATGAACACGGCCATGCCGAAGCCGCAGACGGTCGTACCGGCCAGCAGGCCCACAACGCCCTCGACACCGAGTATGAGACCCGTGATGATGGGTACGACGACGGCCAGGAGCGCGGGCAGGACCATGGCGCGCAGCGCGCCGGAGGTGCAGAGGTCGACACAGCTCTCATAATCGGGCTCGGCCTCGCCTTCCATGATGCCTGCGATCTCGCGGAACTGGCGGCGGACCTCGATGACTATGTGCTGGGCGGCCTTCTGGACGGCGGACATGGTCAGCGCGCCGAAGACGAAGACCAGCATCGCGCCGACAAAGAGGCCGACGAGGACGGCGGGGTTGGTGACGGAGAGGTCTATCTGTGCGCCGCCCATGGCGCTCTCGGCGACCTCGACGTAGGAGACGAGCAGGGCCAGCGCGGTGAGCGCGGCGGAACCGATGGCAAAGCCCTTGCCGGTGGCGGCGGTGGTGTTGCCGAGGGAGTCGAGCGCGTCGGTGCGCTCACGGACTTCCTCACCGAGACCGCTCATCTCGGCGATGCCGCCGGCGTTGTCGGCGACGGGGCCGTAGGCGTCGGTGGCGAGGGTGATGCCCAGGGTGGCCAGCATGCCGATGGCGGCGATGCCGATGCCGTAGAGGCCGTTGTTGAAGGAAATGGCGTAGGACTCGGAGTTAGTCACGAGCGAGCCGCCGGAGGCGATGAAGCTGACGATGACGGCGACGCCGACGATGAGTATCGGGGCGGCGGTGCTCTTCATGCCGAGGGAAATGCCGCCGATGATGGTGGTGGCGGCGCCGGTCTCGGTCGCGTCGGAGAGGGCCTGCGTGGGCTTATAGGTGTCGGAGGTGTAGTACTCGGTGACGTAGCCTATGGCGCAGCCGGCAGCGAGGCCGCAGAAAATGGAGATAAGTATGCCTATCCAGCTCGCGCCCTCGACGTCCTTCATTATGTACCAGGTCAGCGGGATGCAGAGCACGGCGCAGAGCGCGGCGGCGAAGTAGGTACCGGTGCGCATGGATTTGAGCAGCTCGCGCTGCGTGGCGGTCTCGCCGGTGCGGATCATGAAGGAGCCTATGAGCGAGCAGATGACACCGACGACGGCGATGGCAAGGGGCAGGAACATGCCGTTCCAGCCGTAGCCCGCGGAGGCGCCGATGGCGAAGGTGGCGAGGATGGAGCCGACGTAGCTCTCGTAGAGGTCGGCGCCCATGCCGGCGACGTCGCCGACGTTATCGCCGACGTTGTCGGCGATGGTGGCGGGGTTGCGGGGGTCGTCTTCGGGGATACCGGCCTCGACCTTGCCGACGAGGTCGGCACCGACGTCGGCGGCCTTGGTGAAGATGCCGCCGCCCACGCGGGCGAACAGCGCGGCGCAGGAAGCGCCCATGCCGAACATGACCATCGTGTTGGCGATGGTGGTGGAGTCGCACTGGAAGCCGTATTTCAGGATGAGGAACCATACGGAGACATCAAGGATGCCCAGGCCGACGACGGTGAAGCCCATGACGGAGCCGGAGGAGATCGCGACGCGAAGTCCGCGGTTGAGGCTCTCGCTGGCGGCGTTGGCGGTGCGGGCATTGGAGGAAGTCGCTATCCTCATGCCTATGAAGCCCGCGAGGCAGGAATAGAAGCCGCCGGTTATAAAGGCGAAGGGCACGAACTTTGAGACGAGGCCCTGACCGTCTATCCAGGGCACAAAGGCCAGGATGGCGAGTATCACCGCGATGATCGCGAATATCATGGCCACGGTCTTGTACTGACGCTTGAGATAGGCATTGGCGCCCTTGCGTATGGCCGCCGCTATCTTCTGCATGGTCGGTGTGCCTTCGGAATACTGCTTAACTTTTTTGGCCTGGCTGTAGGCAAAGAGCAGCGCGATGAGCGCTCCCACGATGCCGATCCAGAAGAAGTTCTCCATAACGTCCATCACTCCTAGAATAGTTCTTGGCAGAGACCGGAGTCCTCCGGTCTGCCAAATATTCTAAACCATTGCGAAAGAGAAATCAAATAAAAAGTACAAAAAATGCACAGATTTTTTAGAATTTTTTCAAAAATATGCACAAAATGTCCGTAACGTTTAGAATGTTCAAGACGGCTCAATCGTTGATTTTGACGGATTTTACGTGGACTTTACGTGAATGATATGTAAATAAAAACGGGAGGGTCAAATGCGAAAAACCTGGACGTGATGCGTATGCGCCGCTGCGCTGAGCAGTTGCCCTGCCCGTCAGGAAGGCACGTCCGCCCCCGGCGGAGACTACCAGTTGCGTCGACTGCCAGATAACTGCCCACCTCACCTTCGCCGGGGGCGAACGGTGCATCTCGGTTTGCGCTGACCACGGAAAGACACTGCCAGCGCCGCGTGCGTCCCGCTATCGTAAAGACTTAGGGCAAGCGCTTTTCTTTGACGGCTCGACACCGTTTCTTTGGGCAAGCACCAAAGAAATGGGGTCGAAAGGGCAGTAGGGCCTACCGCAAGCACCCAACGTAACGGCGCACACGTAGAAACGTAAAGAAAAAGGGGGAACCCCCGGCGAGGGTTCCCCCTTAGACCCCCTCCTGCGCTTCATTA
>URDK01000057.1 GCA_900546485.1 uncultured Eubacteriales bacterium | reverse complement strand
TGGCCCTCCATAAAGGAGACGCCCTTGCCCTTGACCGTCTTGGCGAGGATGACGCTCGGGCGGCCCTTTTCGGCCTTCGCTGCGGCGAAGGCGGCGCGCAGGGAGTCGAAATCGTGGCCGTCGGCCATGATTACGTTCCAGCCGAAGGCGGCGAACTTGGCATCAAGCGGCTCGGAGGGCATGACGTCGGCGGTGCGGCCGTCTATCTGCAGGCCGTTTACGTCCACTATGCCGCAGAGGTTGTCAAGCTTGTACTTGGCGGCGGACATGGCGGCCTCCCAGATCTGGCCTTCCTCTATCTCGCCGTCGCCCATGAGGGCGCAGACGCGGTAGCCGGCACCGTCCATCTTCCCGGCGAGGGCCATGCCTACGGCGGCGGAGAGTCCCTGGCCGAGCGAGCCCGTGGACATGTCCACACCCGGTACATGGACCATATCCGGGTGGCCGGACATATGGCCGTCTATGCTGCGGAAGAGCTCAAGCTGCTTTTCGGGATAATAGCCGCGCAGGGCGAGAATGGAATAGAGCGCAGGCGTGCAGTGGCCCTTGCTCATGACAAAGCGGTCGCGCTCCGGGGCCTGCGGCCTGGCGGGGTCTACGTTGAGCTGCTCGAAGTACAGCTCGGTGAGTATGTCCATTGCGGAGAGCGAACCGCCGATGTGTCCGCTCGCGGCGCGGAAGACCATCTGCATGCCCAAACACCGCCCGCGCGCGGCGATGAGCTCAAGCTCTTTGTTAGTCATTGCTTTTCCTCCAGATCAACTTACAAGCTGCCGTATGAGACGGCATACTTATTCTAACCGCAATTATATCATTTGACCATATTGTTTTCAACTCAAAAGCCCTCGCACACACCGGGCATGAATAGAAGTAAATTACCGCTTGCCCAATTGAGAAAATGCCGGTATAATATTTAATTAATCTAAAACCCAGGAGGATCTATATTTCCGCGTGGAGCGGTGATTAAAAATACAAAGGAAAAGGCGGACGATTTTCGTGAGTGAGCCCCACAGCTTGATGACGTCAATAAAAAACGAATCTCTTGTTCAGCGCATAATTAACAAGATCACGGACTCGATAATAGCGGGGGAACTCAAGCCGGGTGACAAGCTGCCTACCGAGATGGAGCTCATCTCCGCCTTCGGCGTCAGCAGGAATACGGTGCGTGAAGCGATACGCACGCTCATCGCCTATGGCGTGGTGGAGATACGCCGCCCTGAGGGCACCTTTATCTGCGACGGCTTTTCCAACAAGATGATAAATCCTCTGCTGTACAGGATAATCCTCCAGAAGGAGGACTCCTATAAGGACCTGTTGGGCCTGCGCCAGATAATCGAATCCGGCATATACCGCCTCATACTGGCCCAGGGCCTTACCGACGAGGAGGTCGAGCATCTCGAGCAGATAAATGCCGAGCTCGACCGCAAGCTGCGGCTCGAAAACTACGACATCGAGGATATCTCCGACACGGATATGGCCTTCCATAAGGCCATTGCGGAGACCACACACAATTCCCTCGTCGTAATGATCCACGATTTTGTCGCGGATCTGACAAGCGAGTCCAGACACCGCACCATAGAAAAAGTGTTTGAGGAAAACGACAGGGAGTACCTCATCAGGACTCACCGCATGGCTCTGGACGCCCTTGAGAAAAAGCCCGGCTCCGATGTGGATGAGGCCCTGCGGTATAGTTATTATTACTGGAAAGATTCTTATAATTGGTGAACGTTGCACAAATCGAATTGACCTGCAAAACATCCGCTTGACAATTTGCCGGGCGGATGTTTAAATTTATCTCGCAACATCCAACATTGAGCATTGGACGTTTGATAATTATTAAACAATCTGTCGCCGCTGTGGCGGCAAGCGGAGAAAGGGGAAATTTCCGGTGCCAGATGAGAAGATAAACGAGCTGAAAGAGAGGGCCAAGGAGCTGAGAAAGACCGCGCTGACGATGATATACGAGGCGCAGTCCGGCCATCCCGGCGGCTCCCTTTCCGCGGCGGACATAGTCGCTGCGCTCTACTACTCGGAAATGCGCGTGGATCCCAAGAATCCCAAGTGGCCGGACCGCGACCGCTTTGTTCTCTCCAAGGGACATGTCTGCCCCATCCAGTATGCCGCTCTCGGCAAGCTCGGATACTTCCCTGAGGAGGTACTGCACACGCTCAGGCAGGAGGGCTCCATGCTTCAGGGCCACCCGAGCATGCTGAAGTGCCCCGGCATCGACATTTCCACCGGCTCTCTCGGCCAGGGTACCTCCTGCGCCGTGGGCATGGCCCTCGCCGGCAAGCGCGACGGCAGGGACTACCGCGTCTTCGACATGGTCGGCGACGGCGAGCTGGACGAGGGCATCATCTGGGAAGCCATGATGACCGCCAACAAGTATCAGCTCGACAACTTCGTCATGATACTCGACAACAACGGCCTCCAGCTCGACGGCCCCTCCGAGGTCATCATGCCGCTCATCGACGTTAACAAGAAGGCAGAGGCCTTCGGCTTCGAGGTCTATGAGATAGACGGCCATGACATGGCCCAGATACTCGAGGTGTTCGAGCGCATCCGCTCCGCGAAAAACGGCAAGCCCAAGTTCATAAACGCCCACACCGTCAAGGGCAAGGGCGTGGACTTCATGGAGAACAGCCTCGACTGGCACGGCAACGCTCCCAACGAGGAGCAGTACAAAAACGCGATGGAGCAGCTTGAAAGGGGGCTGAACTAAATGGCCATTGGTGATATGATAGCGACGCGCGACGGCTTCGGCGACGAGATAGTCGAGCTCGGCCGCGAGAACAAGGACATCTATGTTGTGGACGCCGACATCAGCAAGAGCTGCAAGACCGGCAAGTTCGTAAAGGCTCTGCCCGAGCAGCACGTGAACGTCGGCATCGCCGAGCAGAACGCTGCGGGCGTGGCCGCAGGCCTCGCCACCACCGGCAAGATACCCTTTGTTGTTACATACGCCGTTTTCGGCTCTCTGCGCATGTGCGAGCAGATACGTCAGGAGATGTGCTACACCAACCTGAACGTCAAGATAGCCTGCTCCCACGGCGGCCTCACCCCGGCAAACGACGGTGCCAGCCATCAGGCCATAGAGGACATGGGCGTCCTGCGCACCATCCCGAACATGACCGTGATCCAGCCCGCCGACTACGTCGCAGCTAGGAAGCTCGTCCGCGCTGCGGCCGAGACCTACGGCCCCATGTTCCTGCGTTTCACCCGTGACGCCGTGCCCGTCATCTACGATGAGGACGCGGAGTTCACGATAGGCAAGGCCAACCTCCTCCGCGAGGGCAGGGACGTCGCGCTCATCGCCGTGGGCGACACCGTGCGCCTGGCCATAGATGCCGCGAAGGCGCTGCACGAGCAGGGCATTGAGGCCCGCGTGCTCGACATGCACACCATAAAGCCCCTGGACGAGGCCGCGGTCAACGCCTGCATCGCCGACATCGGCAAGATAGTCACCATCGAGGACCACAACAAGATAAACGGCCTCGGCAGCGCGGTCTGCGAGTGCGTGGCCGAAGCGGGTCACGGCATAGTCCGCCGCGTGGGCATTCAGGACCAGTTCGGCGAGTCCGCCCCCTACGAGAGGCTGCTCGCGAAGAACGGCATAACTGTGGAAAACATCGTCGCTCAGGCTAAGGCCATTCAGTGACGGTGAAAATATGGAAAGAGAAATAAAAGAGAAAGGGAGACAAAAAATGAAGAAGATCCTTGCACTCATCCTTGCGCTCACCATGGTCTTCGCCCTTGCCGCCTGCGGCGATGCCGGCGACACCGGCGACAACTCCGGCGACGCTTCCGGCGAGACCGTTGAACTCATCCTCAGCTGCAACGGCACTGAGCAGGGCAACGACACCCGTGCCGCCAGACGCTTTGCCGAGCTGCTCGAGGAGCGCAGCGAGGGCCGTCTCAAGGTCACCGTTTACAACAACGACCAGCTCGCCGGCGGCGACATGACCAAGGGCCTCGAGCTGCTCACCAGCGGCTCCGTCGACTTTGACGTCCACTCCACCAGCATCATCTCCAGCCTGGCTCCGTCCGCGATGGTCGCGACCCTGCCCTGGCTGTTCGCCGACTATCAGGAGGCTGAGGACTGCTTCTTCGGCACCGGCGGCGAGTACATGAACAAGATCCTCAGCGAGAGCGGCGTCACCTACCTCGGCGCTGTCCACAACGGCTTCAAGCTGATGACCAACAGCAAGCACCCCATTGAGGATCCTGAGGACCTCCAGGGTCTCAAGATCCGCATCCCCGGCGGCGACTTCTTCATGGACTTCTACTCCGCCTACGGCGCCTCTCCCCAGGCCATGAGCTGGTCCGAGGTCTTCACCGCCCTGCAGCAGGGCACCATCGACGGCCATGACAACTCCATCTCCACCATCGTCTCCAACAACGTCCAGGAGATCCAGCCCTACATGACCGTTTCCCGCCACACCTATGAGGCCTTCACCTTCATGGCCAACACCGCCAACTTCACCTCCAAGCTCAGCGAGGAGGACCAGGCTCTCGTCCTCGAGTGCGTCGAGGCCGCCTGCAAGGAGGTAAACGCCGAGATCGTTGCCGAGGAGGAAGAGCTCATCCAGCAGTGCATCGACGAGAATGGCGTTGAGTTCTACTACTTCACCGAGGAGGACGTCGAGGAATGGCGCGCCGTCATCAGCGACCTCATCGAGGAGTACAAGGGCATCTACGGCGAGGAGGCCTGCACCGCCTTCGGCGTGGAATAAAACCTAAAAGCAAATACACCTTATATCCGGGGGTCCTTCGGGACCCCCGGATGCCGAAAAGGCCCCCGTTAAGAGTCTGTTAAGAGGAGGAGAGGCATGAAAAAGTTCTTGAACACCTTCGAAGATAGCTTCTGCGCTATCATCTTACTCATCATGCTGATTCTGACGTTCATCAACGTCATTGCCCGCTATATAATTCTCGCTTCCATGCCCTTTGTTGAGGAGCTGACCTGCGTCGGCCTCATGATACTCAGCATCCTGGGCGCGGCCACCGCTGCGAAGCGCCAGGCCCACCTCGGCCTGAGCGTCATCACCGATCTGCTGCCTCAGACCGCTCAGAGAGTGATCGCCCTCATCTGCGACCTGCTCAGCGCGGCTTTCTGTGCCGCCATCGTCTACTTTGGCTATCTCATGGTCCAGAACCAGCTCAATAACAACATCCTCAGCATGGGCATGTCCTGGCCCGTATGGCTCTACGGCATATGGCTGCCGATAGGCGGAGCGGTGCTCTTCATACGTGAGGTACAGCTTGCCGTAAAGAACTTTATCGCGGCTGCGAGAGGGGAGGAGAAGGAATAATGTCAGCACTCATACTGTTCGGAATATTCTTCCTTTTGCTGTTTATGAACATGCCGATAGCCTTCGCCCTCGGCATCTCCAGCATTGCAACCATCCTCTATGAGGGCCTGCCTCTGCTCCCTGTGGCGTCCAACCTCTACGCCGCTACCAGCAAATTCGTACTTCTGGCCATCCCCTTCTTCATCCTCGGCGGCAATGTCATGGACAAGAGCGGCATATCCGGCCAGCTCATCGACTTTGCCCGCACCCTCGTCGGACACCGCCGCAGCGGCATGGCCCTCGTCACGGTCATCGTTGCCTGCTTCTTCGCGGCCATCTCCGGCTCCGGCCCGGCCACCGTCGCGGCCCTGGGCATGATCCTTATCCCCGCCATGACCAACGTCGGCTATGACAAGAGCGACTCCGCCGCACTTGTCTCCGCCTCCGGAGCCATAGGCATAATCATCCCGCCGAGCATAACCTTCGTCATCTACGGCGCGATAACCGGGCAGAGCGTCGGCGAGCTCTTCGCTTCCGGTATCGTCCCCGGCATACTCATGGGCGTGCTGCTCATCTTGGCCATGATGTTCACCTACCGCGGCCGCGAGCTCAAGCTTCTGCCCAAGGCCAGCGGCCGTGAGCGCTGGCGCGCCTTTGTCAGAGCCATCCCCGGCCTGCTGATGCCCGTCATCATCCTCGGCGGCATCTACGGCGGTTTCTTCACCCCGACCGAGGCCGCGGCTGTCGCCGCCATCTACGGCATAATTGTCGGCCTCATCACCAGGAAGCTCAACCTCAGGGACCTGTGGGACCTGCTGGTCGACAGCGTCAGCCAGACCGCCGTCGTCATGCTCATAGTCGGCACCGCCAGCCTCTTCTCCTACGCTCTGACCCTCACCGGCATCGCTGCCGACGCGAGCTCCGCGCTCATCGAGATCTCCGGCGGCAACAAGTACATCTTCCTGCTCATCGTGAACGTTATCCTGCTCATCGCGGGCTGCTTCATCGACGCCAACAGCGCGATGTACATCATTGTTCCCATCCTCACTCCCGTCGCCGCTGCGCTGGATATCGACCTTGTCCACCTGGGCTGCATCATGGTCTTTAACCTGGCCGTCGGCCTCGTGACCCCGCCTGTCGGCGTGAACCTCTACGTCGGCTGCGGTATCGCGGGCATCAAGCTCAAGTCGATATGCAAGTCGGTCATGCCGCTTATAATAGCTGCAATAATAGCGCTGCTGCTCGTCACGTACGTCGAGCCCATATCCATGATTTTGCCGAATCTCATCGGCGGGAATGTCACCGGCTGAGCCGGCGGCAAGCTAAGGAGGAATTAGTATGAGAGCTGGCTATATGCCTGCTGTCGGCGCCGCCGAGTTCCGCGACGACATGCCGGAACCCCAGATCGAAAAGGCGGACGACGTAAAGATAAAAGTACACAACTGCGGCATCTGCGGCAGCGAGGTGCACGCGCTGCACGGCCTGCACCCCTTCCGCATCCCGCCGCTCGTTTCCGGACACGAGGTGGCCGGAGAGGTCATTGAGATTGGTTCCGACGTCACCAAGTTTTCTGTCGGCGACCGTGTCACCGTCGAGCCCCACTACGGCTGCGGCCACTGCTGGTATTGCGAGCACGGCCTCTACAACGTCTGCCCCAACAAGAAGGTGCTCGGCGCGGGCGGCTGGAGCGGCGCGCTGGGCGAATACATAGTCGTGCCCGAAAAGACCGTGGTTCCCATACCCGACAAGCTCAGTTACGAGGAGGGCGCGCTCATCGAGCCCATAGCCAACGGCATGTACGCAGTGCGTAACAGCAAGATCGATGCCGATACCACCATAGTCGTCATCGGCTGCGGCCCCATAGGCATAGGCGATTACCTCTGTGCCAAGCTGTACGGCCCGAAGCAGATACTCATGGTCGACGTCTCCGACTTCAACCTTGCCAAGGCGCGCGACATGGGCGCCAAACTCACCTGCAACAGCCGCAAAGAGAACCTTTACGAGCGCGTAATGGAGCTCACCGACGGCGTGGGAGCGGACATCGTGTTCCTCGCCTACGGCGACGCGCCCACGCTTCAGCAGGCGGCCGAGATCTGCCGCCGCGGCGGCCAGCTGGTACAACACGCGCTCATGGAGGACGGCATAGGTTTCCCCTATCGCGTACACCAGCAGCACGAGCTCGACTTCAAGGCCTACAACATGTACACCTATGAGGACTTTGAGCTCATCGCGGAGGCGATACACTCCGGAAAGATGGATCTGAGCAAATTCGTCACCCAGCGCTATCCGATAGAGCAGTTTGCCGAGGCCATGCACATGGCCGACAAGCGCCCGGAGCCCGTGCTGAAGGTAATGATGTACTTCTGAGCCATAATCGACACAGCCAAGCCCCCGTCGGCATATAGCCGGCGGGGGCTTTTAGGTAGTCTCAACAAACTGGCTCTTGATAATTTTTTCCCATGGAGATATAATTGCAGAGCGCCAAGGCGCAAGTAAGAAAGGTGGTTGTGTTATGGCTGATATATACCAGATCACTGCTGATTCCGGCTGCGACCTCTCGCTTGAGAAATGCACAGAGCGTGGAGTAATTCCATATAAAATGCCCTTCACCATGGACGGAAAGCCCATGACGGACGGCATGACGGAGGAGAGTTTCCGCGAATTTTACGACATGATGCGCGCGGGCGGCATTGCCCGCACGAGCCAGATAAACCCCGGCGAGTTTACCGAATTCTGGCGCCCTCTGGCTGAGGCCGGCAAGCCGGTCCTTCACATTTCGCTTGCGGCGGCGATCTCCGGCTCCTGTGACAACGCACGCTCCGCCGCGGCAATGCTCATGGAGGAGTACCCCGGCTGGACCTGCCGAGTCGTGGATTCCGCGAACGCCTCCGCAGGCTTCGGGCTTGTGGTCCTGCGCGCGGCTGATAACCGCGACAAGGGCATGGAGCTGGAAGCCAACGCCCGGGAGCTTGAGAGCATCGTTCACAACGTCAACTCCATCTTCACGACGAACGACCTCACCTATCTCTACCGCGGCGGCCGTGTGAGCAAGACTGCGGCCGCCTTCGGCACGGCGCTGAACATAGTCCCCATCATGCACCTCGACTATGAGGGCCACCTCGAGGTCTGGCAGAAGGTGCGCGGCGACAAGCAGTGCTTCAAGAAGGTGCTCAAGGACATAAAGGAGCTCGTGGAGAATGCCGGAGAGCAGACCCTCATTGTCTCCGAGGCCGACGCCCCCGAAAAGGCCAGGGAATACGGCGCAGCGCTGGTCGCCGAGTGCGGCTTCCGCGACGTGTTCTACACCCACATAGGCCCCATCATAGGCGCCCACACCGGCCCGGGGCTCATATCTGTATTTTTCGTAGGAAAAGAGAGATCCTAAGCCGGATAGCGGGAACATTCAAGCCGGTTTTTCGGTCTCAGCAGGGCTATGAATACTGCAAAGAAATTTACACTCATTTTAATATTCATAATCGCTGTGGCCGCGCTGGGCGGGCTGCTGTTTTTGCGCGTCACGGCGGCTCCGGAGCCGACGCCTAGTCCGACGCCGGAAGTCTCCGCAACTCCGAGCCCTACGCCCACGCCCACTCCGACGCCAAGTCCGACGCCGACGCCTACCCCGACACCGGAGCCTGAGCCCGAATACTTCACCATCTCCATGGTGGGCGACTGCACGCTCACGTCCTCACAGTACAACGACCACTTTGAGTCCGTTTTGGACGGCGACATGAGCTGGCCGTTCTCGGGCACGATCCAGTATTTTGAGGACGACTATCTCACGATAGCCAACCTCGAGTGCAGCTTTTCGGATACGCCGCTGTCGGGAACGGGCACATTCCAGTTCTGCGGCGCGGCGGAGAATGTTCAGATCCTCCTGGACGGCAGCGTGGAGTTCGTCACCCTGGCGAACAACCACACCATGGACTTCGGCCAAACCGGTCTGGAGAACACGCAGAAGGTGCTTGACAACGCGGGCGTTGCCTACGCGCCGCCCGACGGCAGCTATGTGTATCAAACCGGCGACGGCATCAGCATCGGCCTCTACGCCGCACGCTGGTGCGCCGGCGAGCAGGAAATACGCGCCGGGGTCTCGGCCCTGGCAGCGAGGGAGGATGTCGATATCGTCATCTGCCTCATGCACTGGGGCATAGAGGGCAGCTATCAGGTCACCTCGGGACAGGAGCAGCTCGGCCGCGCTGCCATAGATGCCGGTGCCGACATCGTCTACGGCTCGCACCCGCACGTCCTGCAGCGCATCGACGAGTATAACGGCGGCTGGATAGTCAACAGCCTCGGCAACTGGTCCTTCGGCGGCAACACCGCTCCGCGCGACCGGGATACGGCCATAGTCCAGTTCACGGTAAAGCGCGACCTGGACGGCACGGTGAGCGTGGAGGGCTATGAGGCCATCCCCTGCTGCCTCTCGAGCACGGAGGGCGTGAACGACTATCGTCCCGTGCCCTATGAGGAGGGCAGTGAGGCGTATGAGCGCACCATGTCGAAGCTCGACGGCAGCTTTGACGGTCCCGACCTCGTGGTCGACTACTCCGATTTCCACAAGAACGACGAGAGCGCCGAACCCACTGCAGACAGCGCCGACGCGGGCGCAACGGAAGCTCCCGCGGACGATGGAACCGCAACAGAATAGAAAAAGGGCGGGCCCCGAAAAGGGCCCGCCTCATTTTATATATTCATTTGCACTTGTTCTTTCTCTGCTCCGCCGCAGGCGCCTTGGGTGCGGAGGAACCGCTGACCAGGGCAAAGGCCGTGCGCGAGCCCGCCGTGCGGGCCATCGTGACCGCCATGCCTACGTTCATCCTCAACAGGCTCATGCTTTTGCCTCCCTTCCTGAGTATGGCTCAAGTATAGCCGTCAAAGATTAAACGAAAATTAAGAGAAAAAATTTTTATCCCAGCAGCCGGGACAGCACGCTCTCGTGGGCCTCGCGCTCGGAGAGGTCCTCCAGCGGTGCGAGCTCCGCGTCGCCGTAGCGGCGGCGCAGCGCGGCGAGGAGGATGCCGTCGCAGAAATCCGGGTTCTTGGGCAGCACAGGACCGTGGCTGTAGGTACCGAATACGTTCTTGTACCTCGCGCCCTCGGTGCCGTCGGTGCCGTTGTTGCCGAAGCCGCGCAGCACACGGCCCAGGGGCTTTGCATCCGGGCCCAGGCGGGTGCGGCCGCTGTGGTTCTCAAAGCCCACCACGGGGCCGAACTCGGTCTCGAAGGCAAAGTTGCCTATCATGCGCTCCTCCGCGCCCTCGGTGGCGAGGTCGAGCACGTCCAGGCCCGCGCAGCGCACGCCAGTGGCCGTGTCGTAGTAGTGGCCCATGAGCTGATAGCCGCCGCAGACGCAAAGGAAGGCGGCCCCATCCTCGGCCGCGGCACGGATGTCCGCGCCCTTGCCGCCGCGCAGGTCCTCCAGCAGAAGTCCCTGTTCAAAATCCTGGCCGCCGCCGACGAAGAAAAGGTCGAAGCCGCCCAGCGGACGGCGCTCGCCTATCGGCAGCTCCGTCACCGTACAGCCTATGCCGCGCCACTCGAGGCGCTTTTTGATACACAGCACGTTGCCCCGGTCGCCGTAGAGGTTCAGCACGTCGGGGTAGAGGTGGCAAACATGCAGCTCCATCACTTCCAGAACTCCTTTCTGCCGCAGCGGGAGGCCAGCGCGGCGCGCAGCGGGAGCATCGCCGTGTAGGTGGGCAGTATGCAGACGCTGCCCTTGCATTCCGCTATGACGTCTATGAGCTCGTTTACGCCGTGAATGAGGCGGATATCGCCCTCGTCGGCGCCGGCATATTTGAGCCTGAGGCGCATGTCCTCGGCGCGGATGCCGGAGACTATGAGCTTCATGGGCTTTTTCTCAGGTTCAAAGAGCCGCTCAAAGGCGGCGTCCCATATCCAGGACACGTCCGTGCCGTCGGCGATCTCGTCGTTGAGGCAGAACACCGCCGTAACGCCCTCGGGCAGGGTCGCAAGGTAATCTATGGCCCGGTCGCAGCCCGCGGGGTTCTTGACGAGCACCATCGTGACCTTGGCACTGCCGAGCTCGAAGCGCTCCATGCGGCCGAAGCCGCTCTCGATGTGCGCAAGGGAGCGGATGGCGGCCTTGGCGTTTATGCCCATGGCAGTGGCGGCGGCAACGGCGGCTGCGGCGTTGTAGAGGTTGTAGGCCGCGGGCAGGCTCACCGCCGCGGGCAGGAACTCCCCGTCCACGCGCAGCTCGGCGAGGCTGCTGTCGGGCTCGAGCGAGTCGACCTCGACGATGGCGACGTCGGGCTCGGTGCGGGAATAGCCGCACTTCGGGCAGCGGAAGCCGCCCAGGTGGGCGAAGGTGTGGTAGTCGTATTCATACTCCGCTCCGCAGAAGATGCAGCGGGGCGCGTCCGACACCGCCGCGGCCTCGCCGAGGGCGGCATCCATGCCGAAGAAGCGGACGCGGTCAGGCGCATCGGGCGCGAGTGAGGCGGTGAGCGAGCAGTCCGCGTTCAGGCAGACGCGCGTCTCGGGTGAGCGTGCCAGGCCCTCGCGTATGCCGGCGAGCGTGTGTGTGACCTCGCCGTAGCGGTCGAGCTGGTCGCGGAAGATGTTGGTGACGACGGCGACGGCGGGTTTGACCTCGCCGCAGACCCGGCGGAAGGCGGCCTCGTCGCACTCGATGACGGCAAAGCGCTTTCTGGGCCGGCCGAAGAGGTTGGCGTTGGCCGCAAAATCCGCCGCGATGCCGCGCTCGAGGTTGGAGCCGGAGCGGTTGGCGAAGCAGTCGCGCCCCGCGTCGCGGAGCATCTGCTCAAGCATGCGGCAGGTGGTGGTCTTGCCGTTGGTGCCCGTGACCATGACGGAGGTCACGCCGCGCGAGAGTCTCGAGAGCATGTCCGGGCAAACGCGCAGGGCTATCTTGCCCGGCAGCGCCGTGCCGCCGCGCCCGGCGAGCCTCAGCGCAAGGCGCGTAAGCTTGCAGAGCAGTATGGCAAAAAAGAGTCTCATGTTTTCTACACCAGCCTTCAGCAGCTTATCTCGCGCCCGGCGGCCGCGCGGCCGCGGTTGGCCTCCAGCACGGGGCGGACCCGCTCGGTGACATAGCTCTCCGCCTGCTGCGGGGCCATGCCCACGAATTTGCGCACGTCCATGATCTCGTCGAGCGTCTTGCGGTCGAGCCTGAAGCGCTCGTCCGCGAGCAGCCTCTCAGCCAGATCGTTCCCGCAGCCGGTCTCCTTCATACGGCGGGCCGTGTCGACGGAGTATTCGCGGATGACTTCATGCAGCTCCTGCCTGTCGCCGCCGAGGGCAACGGCGCGCATGAGGATGTTCTCCGTGGCGAGGAAGGGCAGCTCCTCTGCAAGGTGGCGGGACATCATGCCGGGGTAGACGCGGGCTCCGCGCATGACGTTGGCGGCGAGGCTGAGCACGGCGTCCGCGGCGAGGAAGGCCTCGGGGATGGAAATGCGCCGGTTGGCGGAGTCGTCCAGCGTGCGCTCCAGCCACTGGGTGGAGGCGGTCATCGCCGGGTCCTGCGCCAGGGCTATGATATGGCGAGCGAGGGAGCAGATGCGCTCGCAGCGCATCGGATTCCGCTTGTAGGCCATGGCCGAGGAGCCGACCTGACCCTCGGTGAAGGGCTCGTCGAATTCCTTCTCGTGCGCCATGAGGCGCAGGTCCGTCGCCATCTTGGCCGCGCTCTGGGCGATGCCGGAGAGGACGTTGAGGAGGAAGGAGTCGATCTTTCGCGTATAGGTCTGGCCCGTGATGGGCAGTACGCGCTCAAAGCCCATGTCTGAGGCGATGCGGCTCTCGAGCTCGTTCGCTTTGGCCGCGTCGCCCTCGAAAAGGGCGAGGAAGCTCGCGCCGGTGCCCGTTGCGCCCTTGCAGCCGTAAAATTCGAGGTGAGCGAGCTCGAAGTCGAGCCGCTCGAGGTCGAACATGAAGTCCTGTATCCACATGCAGGCGCGCTTGCCCAACGTCGTGGGCTGGGCGGCCTGGAAGTGAGTGTAGGCCAGGACAGGCGTGTCCTTGTGCTCGAGGGCGAAGTCCGCAAGGGCCTCGATGACGTTCAGAAGCAGCCCGCGCACCTGCTCCATGGCGTCGCGGTAGGCGATAAGGTCGCCGTTATCGTCCACGAAGCAGCTCGTCGCGCCGAGGTGGATGATGCCGCGGGCCTTGGGGCAGTGGTCGCCCCAGGCGCGGATGTGCGCCATGACGTCGTGCCGCAGCTCCTTTTCATAGCGCGCGGAGGCCTCGTAGTCGATGACGCCGAGGTTCTGCCTGAGCTCGTCCACCTGTTCCGCCGTCACGGGCAGGCCGAGCGCGCGCTCGTTTTCTGCCAGCGAGAGCCAGAGCCGGTGCCAGGTGGTGAACTTGTAGTCGGGGGAGAATATCTGCTGCATCCGCTCCGACGCATAGCGCGTGCACAGCGGGTTTTCGTACCTGTCTTTTTTCAAAGTCGACACTCCAGATACCAAGAATTTTAAACTCCACTATATTATCACAAACTTCCGCGCCATACCAGAGAGATATTAGCATTTCCCGGCCTTTGAGCGTAAAAAAGCGCGCCGCATTGTGCGGCGCGCTTTGGCTATGTTTACGGGGGAACTCACACGGCCTCAAGTCCGGCTTTGAAGGCGGCGCGGTTCATCTCGAGGAAGGCGGGCTTTACGCAGGCGGCGAGGGCGGCGTCCCAGTCCATGTCCTCAAGGCCGAGGGCCTTGACGGTGGCGCCGAGGAGGACGACGTTGGCGGCCTTCTCGTTGCCGAGCTCGCCGGCTATCTTCGTGGCCTTGATGACGCGGGTGTCCGCGACCTTCTCCTTGACGCGGTCTATGCAGTCCTCGGGGTAGGCGGCCATGCCCTGCAGCGTGGGCAGGGACTGTATAGCGTGGTCGTTGATGATGACCACGCCTCCCTCAGCCTTCAGGTCGTCGAGGTAGCGCAGAGCCTCCATCTTCTCAAAGGCGACCAGCACATCGGCCGAGCCCTTGCCGATTATGGCGGAGTAGACCTTTTCGCCGTAGCGGACCTGGGTCGTGACGCTGCCGCCGCGCTGGCTCATGCCGTGTATCTCGCTCATCTTGACGTCATAGCCGGCCTCGATGAGCGCGTAGCTCAGTATCTTGCTGGCCAGGATGGTGCCCTGGCCGCCGACGCCGCAGAGGACGACGTTTTTAACGTTTGACATATCAGCCACCCACCTTTCCAATAGCTTTCTTCGGGCAGACCTGGGCGCAGACGCCGCAGCCGGCGCAGGCCACGCGGTCTATGTTCGCCTTCTTCGTGCCGCCGTCGAAGCTTATCGCCGGGCAGCCGAGGCGCAGGCAGCTCTTGCAGCCGATGCAGCCGTCGGCGTCGACGGCGTACTTGGCCTTCTCCGTGCCGAACTCGGCGTTGTCCTCGGGGCTGCGCTTCTTGAGCGCGCAGGGGTAGCGCGTGATGACCAGCGAGGGGCCTTCAAAGGCTATGGCGTCCCTGAGCGCCTTGCGCGTGGCCTCGAGGTCCATGGGGTTGACCTTATGTATGTCCGTCATGCCGAAGGCGCGGGCGACGCCCTCGATGTCGGCGGGGTAGGCGTGCTCACCGGTGATGGTGTAGCCGGAGCCGGGATTTTCCTGGTGACCGGTCATACCGGTTATGCGGTTGTCGACGACGATGAGCGTGACGTTGGAGTGGTTATACACCGCGTCGAGCATGCTGTTCATGCCGGTGTGGAAGAAGGTCGAGTCGCCGACGACGCCGACTATCTTCTTAGTGTCGCCGAACTTCTCCATTATCTTCGCCGCGCCGTGGGCCATCGAGAAGCCGGAGCCCATGCAGAGGGCGAAGTCCTTGGCGTTCAGCGGCGGGTTGCCGGAGAGGGCGTAGCAGCCGATGTCGCCTATGGCGATGACGTCCTTTATCTTGCCCAGCTCGTAGAAGAGGCCGACGTGCGGGCAGCCGGCGCAGAGCATAGGCGGACGGCCGGGGACGACGGACTTGTCGTACTCGATGGTGGGCGTGACCTCACCGGTCAGGGCCTTGCGGACAATGTCGGGGTTGAGCTCGCCCTCGATGGGGATGAGCGCCTTGCCGACGCACTCTATGCCGGCCGCACGCATCAGGTCCTCCATGTAGGGCTCGAGCTCCTCGACGACGTAGAGCTTCTTCACCTTGGCGGCGAACTTCTTGATGCTCTCGAGCGGCATCGGGCTGGTCATGCCGCACTTGAAGTAGGAGGCCTTGTCCCCGAACACCTCGCGCGCGTACTGATAGGCCGCGCCGGCGGAGACTATGCCGATCTCGTCGGTGTGCCACTCCTCGCGGTTGAGGGGACATACCTCAGTGTACTCAAGCAGGCGCTTCCAGCGCTTTTCAACGGCGGTGTGCATGCCCTTGGCCATGGCGGGGACGGGGTCGTATTTTGCGCGGTTCTTTACGTACTCTTTCTTGCGCTGCTCCTGCACTTCGCCGAACTCCACAAGGCTCTTGCTGTGGCAGACGCGGGTGGTCATGCGGAGCATGACGGGGGAGTCGAACTCCTCGCTGAGCTCATAGCCCATGACGGCCATGTCCTTGGCCTCCTGGGAATCGGAGGGCTCGAGCATGATGAATTTGCCCATGCGCGCGTAGAAGCGGTTATCCTGCTCGTTCTGGGAGGAGTGCAGCCCGGGGTCGTCAGCCGAGACGAAGCACATGCCGCCGTTGACGCCGGTGTAGGCGAAGGTCAGCAGCGGGTCGGCCGCGACGTTGAGGCCGACGTGCTTCATAGCCGCGAAGGAGCGGCCGCCTACGAAGGATGCGCCGACAGCCGCCTCGAAGGCGACCTTCTCATTGGGCGCCCATTCACAGGCGATGCTGTCTTTGTAGTGCTCGGCAACATTCTCCAGTATCTCCGTGCTGGGCGTGCCGGGATACGCGGAGGCAAAGGCCACACCGGCCTCGTAAAGGCCGCGGGCAACGGCCTCGTTGCCGGTCATCAGGTTTTTGGCCATGTTCTCACCCTTTCAAGTCATTGATTATGCCGCGAAAAAGCGGCATCCTGTTCGCTAAGTAATCCGGTCAAATTCATAATATATTTATTATTCATAAAAGTCAATAGAAATTCGCGACGAGAGATATAATATCTCACAAAATTTTGACACAAAACAGACATATCCCCCCTTGCAAAGACGGCGAGCATGATTTATACTTAAATAAAAGCCCAAAGCGGAGGAGCGTGCAGACCGTGGAAGAGGATATGCGGATAAAAAAGGTTTCAGCCTCGGAGCAGGTCTGCGAGGCGATACAGGAGCAGATAAGCGCCGGGGTATGGAAGGTCGGGGACAAGCTCCCGTCGGAGAGCGAGCTTGCGGCCAAGTTTGGCGTGAACCGCCTGACCGTGCGCATGGCGCTGCAGAAGCTCAATGCCCTCGGCATTGTCGAGACGCGCACGGGCAGCGGCACCTTTGTCATAGAGTTCGACTTTGAGAGCTATCTCAAGACCGCCTCGCGCTTTTATGAGCAGAGCGGCATGATGCAGAACGTCACGGAGTTCCGCAACCATATCGAGATAGAGTGCGCCCGCCTCGCCATAGAGCGCGCCACGCCGGAGGACCTCGCCGAGCTCGAGCGTCTCGCTCTCAGGCACCGGGAGGCCTGGGCCGATACGGAGGGCCTCACGCATGAAGAGTGGTGCAAGCGCGTCGCCGCCGCGGACCTCGCCTTTCACGAGCACGTCTGCCGCATCTCGCACAACCCGCTTTACTCCTACGCCTTCGCCGTCGCGCGCGAGCCCATCCACCAGTACATGCTCTTCTGCCTGTCGAAGTGGATGCCGGAGCTCGTGCGGAACTTCCGGCTCGACCGGCACCGCGACATCCACTACTGCATCTATGAATCCATAAAAAACCGCGACTTTGCCGCCTGCCAGAGCGACTATGCCGCGATGATAGAGTCCTACACAAGAGTGAACTGGTCCATGCCCGAAGTCGGCTAGGACCTTGCGATATGGGATATGGAAGGGAAACGGCCCCGGGAGGGGCCGTTTTCTAATGTTCAGGTAAAAAGGTGTTTTTTGGCCCTTGACAGCGTTGTCCTACACATGTAGTATAGTCCCATACTACACTTGTAGGAGGGAACTCAATGAAGCTGACGGAGGCCGAGTGGTCGGTGATGGAGGCGCTCTGGGCGGGGGAGAGCTTCTCGCTCGGCGAGCTCACGCGCGCGCTTTATCCGGAGCACGGCTGGAGCAAGAACACGGTGCACACCTACCTGACGCGTATGGAGGCCAAGGGCCTTGTGAAGATAGACCGCAGCTCCCCGGCGCCGTATTCGGCGGGAGCGGCGCGGGAGGACTGCGCCAGACAGGAGAGGGACGAGCTTCTCAACAAGGTCTACGGAGGCGCGGCGGGGGACCTCATCGCCGCGTTTTTGAAGGAGACGCACATCTCTGCTGACGAGGCGGCACGGCTCCGGCGGATGCTCGACGAGATGGAGGTGTAGCCGTGGGGAACATCTGGGAGTTCCTGCTGCAAACGCTCACCGTCTCGCTGGTCGCGGCGGTGCTGCTCATCTTGAAGTATCTGCTCGCGGACAAGCTCTCGCCCCGCTGGCAGTACGGTATCTGGGGCCTTTTGGCCTTGCGCGCGCTCATCCCCGCGGGGATGACGCGGCAGGTGCTGCTGCCGCTGCCCACCTGGGTGGACATGTGCAAGACGGCGGCGGAGCGCGGCCTGGCCTCGGCCTACGCCGGGCCATGGGATGCGCTGGACGCCAAAAGCGTCCTGCCCTGGCCCTCCGGCGCGCCGGAGAGCGTCACGGACTGGCTGTTTGTAGTCTACGCCCTCGGCGCGGCGGCGTATCTGCTCTGGAAGCTCGCGGCCTATGCCCGGCTGCGTCTGGCGCTCAGGCGCGGCGCGCCCGCCTCGGAGGCGGTGTCGGCGCGCCTCGCCGCGGTGTGCGAAAAATACGGCCTGCGGTGCAGCCGTGCTGTGGAGGTCGAGGGCCTGCCC
>URDK01000056.1 GCA_900546485.1 uncultured Eubacteriales bacterium | reverse complement strand
CATGGGCGTAAAGGCAGAGATCGAGATCACCGACCGAGACAACGGCGGTATCCTGGTGAATCTCTCCGGCCCTGGCATGGGCGCCGTGATCGGCCGCCGCGGCGAGACTCTCGACGCCATACAGCACCTCACCAACTACGCCGTCAACCGCGGCAGCGACAAGCGCTGCCACATCAGCGTGGACGCTGAGAGCTACCGCGCCAAGCGCGAGGAGAGCCTCGTGCACCTGGCCGAGAAGATGGCCGCTAAGGTCGTCAAATACAAGCGCAGCATGGCGCTTGAGCCCATGAACTCCTATGAGCGCCACGTCATCCACACCGCCCTGCAGAATTTTGAGGGCGTATCCACCAGCTCCACGGGCACCGAGCCCAACCGCCGCGTGGTCGTCTCCTACGAGCGGCCCAACAAACAGGAGGACACCCGCCCCAAGAGCCGCGAGTGGAGCTGAGTAATCGGAGGAATCTGCCATGATATTTGACACTGTTCGCGAGCTGCTTGCGCATCAGCTCGAGGTCGACCCCGATACCATCACCCCGGACACCGACATTTTTGACGATCTCGGCGCCGATTCCCTGGACGTGGTCGAGCTCGTTATGTCCATCGAGGAGGAGTACGACATCGTCATAACCGACGAGCGCGCCGGCAACGTGCGCACCGTCGCCCAGGTTGTGGAGATGCTCGAGGACCTCATCCCCGCCAGGAACGCCTGAGAGCGTATACAACAAAAAGCCCGGTTCGGCAAATGCCGAACCGGGCTTTCTCTTTTTCGCTCAGTTCCTGACGGAGTTGCGCATGACCTTGACCTTGTCGTATTCGCGGTTGAAATATGCCAGGGCGTTGTCCATGGAGTACTTTGCCACGAGGTAGTCGGAGGTCTCGGAATAGTAGCCGCTGTGCGGGGTGAGCAGGACGTTCTCACGGCCCAGCAGGGAGCAGTCGGAGAGGTCCGGATTCTCGCTCTCGAGCATGTCGAGCGCCGCGCCGCGCACCAGGTCGTTATCGAGCGCCCAGACGAGATCCTCGTCGCAGATGAGAGCGCCGCGGCCCTCGTTGACGATGATGGGGCGCTTCTTCATCTTGGAGAAGGCCTCCTTGTTGAAGATGTGGTAGTTCTGGTCGGTGAGATTCATATGTATGGAGATGACGTCGCTCTCGGCGAGGAGCGTATCGAAATCGACCAGCTTGACTCCCATGCTCTCGGCTATCTCGGGCGGCAGGAAGGGGTCGTAGGCGATGACCGGCATATCAAAGGCCTGTGCCTTGCGGGCGACGGACTGGCCTATGCGGCCTAGGCCTGCAATGCCCATGGTCTGGCCGGCGATGCGCTTCATGTGCTGGTCGCGCGCCACAAGGTAGTCCCAGACATGATCCTGCTGCACGCTCTTGTCGTAGAGGCGGATGCTGCGCTGCAGGTTCAGCATGAGCGCCATGGCATTTTCGGCCGTCTCCTGGGTGCAGTAGTCGAGGATGGAGCAAACGCCGATGCCCTTTTCGGTGGCGTAATCGAGGTCTATCTCGTTATAGCCGGTAGACTGGAAGGAGATGATACGGCACTTTTTGAGCGCATCCAGCTCCTTTTTGCCGAAGTAGACATAGCCGTTGACGATGATGTCAGCATCCTCTATCTCGCGGTAGAAGGCGCTGTTGTCGTCGCTGTGTTCATCGTAGACGGCGATCACGAGCTCTGCGCCCTCGGGGCAGCAGGACTGCTCGACGCTTATGTTCCTGTCCTTGGTATAGGGAACTTCTGCAAGCACTATTTTCATGATATATACTCCTTTTTCAGATTATGGCCTTGTTTTCCCGCATACGGGCGATGTCCTCGGCGCTGTAACCGAGCTCTGCGAACACGCTGTCCGTGTCCGCGCCAAGGACTCCCGCGGGGGTGTAGGGCCGCGTTGCGTAGTTTGAGAATTTCACCGGCGGGCAGGGCATCATAACTTTCAGCCCGTCCTTGAACTCGACCTCCTCGACAAAGCCGTTGGCGATGGCCTGCTCGTCGGAGCTCACATCGCTGAGCCTGCGCATGAGCTCGCAGGAGATGTTGTTCTCTTCGAGCAGCTTTATCCACTCGGCGCTCGGCTTAGTGAGGAATATCTCATTGAGCCGCGTCACGACCTCGACTACGGCATCGGTACTGGCAATGGCCTCGAGTGTGGCGCAGCGCGGGTCGTCCAGGATGTCCTCTATGCCGAGCAGCCTGGCGAACTTGGGCAGGTCGCGGCAGTATTCGTTGTCGAAGATCCCGATGTAGCGCCCGTCCCCGCACTTGTAGAAGTGGCTGAAGGGGTCCGAGGGGCGCAGCGGGTCATTGACGCGGTCACCGGCGAACTGCTTCTGGTGCGAGACAACGCCTATGGCATTGCACCAGATGCCGCTTGCCATGAGCGAAGTGCTGACAAAAGTGCCCTCCCCGGTCTTCTCCCGGCCGATGACGGCCATGAGGATACCGGAGAAGAATGCAGAGCTCGTGGCCATGTCGCCGAAGGCGTAGGTCGGCGTGAAGGGGAAGGAGCCGGGCGCCTGCCAGTCGGCCAGGGGGCCGTTGCGCAGCCAGAAGGCTGTAGAATCAAAGCCCGGTTTGGCCGCATCCGGCCCCTTGACCCCGAAACCGGAGAAATGCGCGTATATAAGAGAGGGGAAGCGCTCGTGCAGCGTCTCGTAATCCAGTCCGAGGCGGCCGAGGCTGGGCAGGCGAACGTTGGTGAGGAAGATATCGGCCCCGTCGAGCAGCTTCATGAAGGCTTCCTTGCCCTCCGGGTTCTTGAGGTCGATGCTGGTGAGCCGCTTTCCGGAGTTCTGTATGGCGAAGAGCGGGTTCTTGTCCATCTCGCAGACGACCTGCTCCCACTCGCCCGCATGGCGCATCTCGTCGCCATAGCTGGTCTCAACCTTTATTACCTCCGCACCGTAGGCACAGAGCATGCGTCCGGCCGTGGGAGCCGCAACGACAGTCGCGAGCTCTATGACTTTTATTCCTTCAAGGGGCATTCTGTTGGTGTTGTTCATGTTTTATCTCCAATTGCTCAGTTTCGTTCACTTGCGCGGGTCCTGCACCAGCTTGAACACCTTGTCCGGCTCGCCGTTTATGTAATTGACCGCGTTGAGGACGGATATCCTCTCGCAGGCCTCAATGGAGTCGTCGGAGTAGAAGGCGCTGTGCGGGGTGACGATGCAGTCCTCGCGGCCGATGAAGGGGCAGCTTTCGAGCTCCGGGCTCTCGCTGGTGAGCACGTCGAGGCCGACAGCCAGTATCTGGCCCGATTCGAGCGCTGCCAGCATGGCATCCTCATCCACCTCGCCGCCGCGGGAGACGTTAAGGAAGATGGGCTGCTTCTTCATCATGGCGAACTTCTCTGCGTCGAAGTAGCGTTCGTTGGTGTGGTTGAGGTCCATGTGGCTGGACACGACGTCCGAGTTGGCTAGGAGGTACTCGATGTCGACCTTTTTGACCCCCGCCTTTTCAAAGTCGGAGTCGGGGATGAAGGGGTCGCAGGCTATGACCTCCATGCCGAAAGCCTTGGCGCGCGCGGCGACGGCCTTGCCTATCTTGCCGAGGCCGACGATGCCGAGGGTCTGGCCCCAAACACCCTTGATACCGAGCGTCTCGAGCGTGGCGGTCTCCCAGACCTTCTCCACGTTCACGCGGCGCTGGAGGTAAGGCAGGCGCTTGCGCAGCGCGAGCATGAGCATGATGGTGTGGTCTGCGACCTCCTTGGTGCAGTACTCGCCTATGGCCGAGACTGCTATGCCGCGGCTCTTTGCGTACTCATGGGCCACAAAGTTCCAACCCGTGGCCTGCACGGAAATTATCTTGCAGTTGCGCATGGCGTCTATCGCCTTCTCGTCGATAGGGGCAAAGCCGGTTATAACCGCGTCGCAGTCCGCGAGGGCCTCGCGGTAGGCCTCAAGGTTCTGCTCGTCGTAGACGGCGAATCCCACCTCCGTGCCCTCCGGCATGCAGGCGAGCTCGGTGTCTACGTTTCTGTTTCTGGTTTCCGGGTATTCGGCAAATACGATCTTCATGTTATCCCCCTTTTCTTCAGTCTGTTGTGGAACCTCTTTTGCGCACGGCGCAGAACAGCTCCGCCTTCTCCTGTTCCTCCGGCGTCTGGCGGTGGGTCAGGCACACGATGAAGTAGAGCACGGCGGACACGCCAAACGAGGGCCAGAGTGCGTCCACTTCAAAGATCGGAAGGTCCGTAAGCGCGCCGCCTACGTACCAGGCTACGGTTATCACCGTGGCGGAGACCATCGAGACAAAGGCTCCGGCGGAGCAGGAACGCTTCCAGAAGAAGCCGCCTATCGTGGGCAGGAAGAGTCCCGCGGAGTTTATCGTGAAGGTTATGAGCAGGATGTTCATTATATCCTGATTATACCATCCGAACAGAGCCCCGAGCAGGCCCACCAGCACGGAGCAGATGAGGCCCATGCGCATCAGGGTCTTTTCAGAGGCATTCGGGTTTATGAAGCGCTGGTAAATGTCCTTTGTGAGGCTCGCGGAGCCTGTCAGCACGGAGATGTCGGCCGTGGACATTATCGCGCTGAGCACGCCGATGAGTATCAGCCCCTTCAGCCCGTGCGGGAATATGCGCACGACCAGTTCGGCCAGCACATTGTTGGACTGAGCAAGGTCGGGCAGCAGGAGCTTGCCGGCCATACCGAGGTAGGTGCTGGCGCCAGCGATGACAAGCACGGCGATGGCCGCGTAAATGGTGCCCATCCTGGCGCTGCGGGCATCCTTGGCCGCTATGCAGCGGGTGAAGCTGTCCATCGACGTAAAGAACGAGAGTACTGTGGAAAGTGCGAGTGCTATGATGGTGGGCCAGCCCCAGCTGCCCAGGTCAAAGTAGCTCTCCGGCAGATCCGTCTGGAGCGAAAGGCCCTCCGAGGCGAGCGTGCCGGAGGTCAAGGGCACAGCTATCACGACTATGCCCAGTATCAGCAGCAGCATCTGCACTATATCGGTATAGGTAACGGCCAGCAGACCGCCCGTGGAGACGTAGAATACGATGACCACTGCGGCTATGACGTAGCATACGCCAAGGCTCCAGCCGGTCAGCACGTTCAGTATGGAGGCCCCCGCTACGAACTGGGCCGCCGTGTAGCCCACCATGGCCAGTATGGTCGTTATGCTGCTCATGACACTGTTTTTGGCGTCATACCGGCTGCATATCAGCTCGGGGAAGGTTATGTTGTGGAGCACACCGCTGATGCGCTTTATCGGCTTTGCCATTATGAGTGCGAAGGTTATGCATCCCGCCGCTATCGCCGTGACGTACCACACCGCCGTGACGCCCATGCTGTATCCGTTAGACGAGGTACCGATGACCGACGAACCGCCTATCCAGCCGGCCATCCACAGAGCGCCTATCTTGAAGCTGCCCATGGACCGTCCGCCCAGGTAGTAGTCGTCCACGCTTGATTGCTTTCTCTGCGCATACAGTCCGAGCACTATCATGCCAGCGAAGTACAGCAGAATTATGAGAATGTCCAATGTGTTCAGCAAATCCGTCTCCCCCCTTTCATAAGATAGGTTCTCATTTCTCTCTCGGTAATGCGGATATACTTACGCCCGGGCGCGTGGAATTGCTATAACAACGCGGCCCGGGCGTATTTTTATCAGAGTTTGGCTCCCGCGTGCAGGCAGTCGGAGTTCTTGGGGTTGACCTTGCCCTTCTTGGCGAAATACTCGGCAACGAGTCTGTCGAGCTCGTCCACCTCGAAGAGGCCAGTGTGCGCGGCTACGGCGCCCAGCAGCACGAGGTTTGCGCCCTTGGGGTTATCACAGTGCTGCGCCACCTCGGTCATGGGGACCTTCACGACCTTGATATCGTCGCGATAAGTCCTGTTCTCATCGACGAGAGAGGCGTTTACAAAGAGATAACCGCCCGGCTTGATGCTGGATTCGAACTTGTCGATGGCCGGGGCGTTGAGCGCGCAGACGATGTCCGGGGCCTTGGAGTAGGGACTGGCGATAGGCCCTTCGTTTATCTTTATGGTGCAGTTGGCGGTGCCGCCGCGCATCTCGGAGCCGTAGGAGGGATACCAGGTGATCTCCTTGCCGAGCATCATCGCGGCATTCGCTACTATCAGGCCGGTCGTGAGCACGCCCTGGCCGCCGAAGCCGGCGCATATGATTTCAACCATCACTTGTTACCTCCCTTGTTGATGAACTCTCCCACGGGGAAATACTTGGTCATTTCCTCGTGCACGAAGGTCTTGGCCTTCACCGGAGGCAGATTCAGGTTCGTCGGGCAGGGGGACAGCAGCTCCACGAGGGAGAAGCCGTCGCCGGCGAGCTGATGCTCAAAGGCATTGCGGATCATGCGCTTGGCCTTGGTCATGCCGGCCACGCCGACCAGCTCGCCGCGCGCGAGGTAGGCGATGTCCATGCCCTTGAGCAGCTCGACGCCGCTGAGCGTGCCGTAGCGCGCGGGGTCCTTGCCCTTCGGAGAGGTGGCAGTGCGCTCACCGGGCAACGTCGTGGGGGCCATCTGGCCGCCGGTCATGCCGAACACGGAGTTGTTGATGACGAACACGCAGATGTTGTCGTTTCTCAGCGCGGCGTGGATGGTCTCGGCCATGCCTATGGAGTAGGCCGCGCCGTCGCCCATGTAGGCCATCACAGGACACTCCGGACGGATGTGCTTGACGCCCACCGCGGTGGGGATATCGCGGCCGTGCGCCGCCATTATGGTGTCGAAGTTCCAGTAGTCGATGTTGAAGGAACAGCACGCGACGTCGACCACGGTTATGAGCTTCTCCTGGATGCCCAGCTCCTCAGCGACCTCGCCTATCAGCCGGCTTGCAAGGCCGTGGCCGCAGCCGGGGCAGAAGCCCGCGGAGGAGAATACGGAAGCAGGCGCTTTGAGTTTCATTTAGTTTTCCCCCTTTTCCAGCATGCCCCTGGCTTTTTCAATGATGGCGTCGGTCTCCGGCAGGCCAAAGAAGGTGCCGTAAAAGTCCACAGGGTATTTGTTCTCCACGGCCAGCCTGACGTCGTCGGTCATCTGTCCGAGTATGTTTATCTCCACGGTCATGAACGCCTTGGCCGCGCGGCATTCCGCGAAGGCCTTTACCGGGAAGGGCCAGAGCGTGATGGGACGGATCAGGCCGAACTTCAGGCCCTGGGCACGGGCGACGTCCACCGCCTCGCGCGAGATGCGGGAGCTAATGCCGTAGGCCACGAGCACCACCTCTGCGTCCTCGACCATGTAGGATTCCCAGCGCTGCTCGTTCGCCTCGATGGAGGCGTACTTGTCGCGGAGGTACTCCACGTAGTCGGGCCTGGTGTAATAGGTGTTCTGCACCTTGCGGGGCGCCTGACCGGCCTTGCAGCCGCGGACAGCCCAGTCAAAGCTGTTGACGTCGTGCTCGTGCATCTCGGGGAGCTGCACGCCCTCGACCATCTGGCCTATCGCCGCGTCGGATGCGATGAGGACGGGATGACGGTACTTTTCCGCAAGGTCGAAGGCCGTCTCCATGAGGTCGCAGTTCTCCTGGACGCTCGCGGGAGCCAGCACTATCGTGCGGTAGTCCCCGTGGCCGCCGCCTCGGGTCATCTGCCAATAGTCGCCCTGGCCCTGGGCTATATCGCCCAGGCCGGTGCCAATACGCATGACGTCTATGATGACAGCCGGCAGGTCGGCGGCGACGAGATAGGATATGCCCTCCTGATTGAGCGAGAAGCCGGGGCCCGCGGAGCTCGTCAGAGCCCTCGCGCCCGCGGCGGCCGCGCCGAGGAGCATGTTTATGCCCGCGAGCTCTGACTCGGTCTGCACGAAGGTGCCGCCGACCTCGTCCATGCGCCAGGAGAGGTACTCGAGTATTTCAGTCTGCGGCGTTATGGGGTATCCGCTGTAAAAGCGGCAGCCCGCGCGTATCGCGGCCTCAGCCAGGGCCTCGTTGCCCTTCATCAATTCCTTTGCCATTCCGCAGCCTCCTCCTTATTCCAGAATCTCAAACACGCTGTCGGGGCAGACCCGATAGCACGAACCGCAGGCGATGCACAGCTCGTCGTCCACCTGCACGGTGTCGTAGCCCTTTTCGCTTATCTGCCCGGTGAACGATATGGCCTTGCGCGGACATTCCTCCACGCAGTAACCGCAGCCCTTGCAGCGGGCTATGTTCAGCTTTACTTTGCTCATTTTGCGCCTCCTAAAATTATCATGCGGCAGCGCCGCCGGCCTTCTTTGCAACCTTGTGCGAAATATAAACTGCCGTCAGCGCCGCGATTATACCGAGAACAGCGGTGCCGATGCCGTAGATGAATATCCTCGTGTACCCGGCGTTGCCGTAGGTGTCGATCCACTTACCGAACATCGTGTGCACGAACATGTCAGGCAGATAGCCGATGAGCGTGGCAATGGCGACGGCGGTGGCGGAAACGTTGGTGGGTATGCCGAGCTCGGGCTGCACGGAGAAGTAGGTGCCCTTGCACAGGAACATCGCCACGCCTACGAGAAGCAGAAGCACGACCAGCAGTCCTCCGCTTATTCCGGTGGGAAGTACGAGGAAAAGTCCGAGCGTCACGGCGCAGGCCGTCTGGCCCAGCACCTGCTCCTTGGAAACGGACTTGAAAGCCTTGTCCGCGATGAAGCCGCCGAGCGGGCCGCCCACGAGTCGGCAGCCGTAGGTCCTTATCGTGCCTATGCTCGAGGCCAGGACGGCGGACATGCCGAGAACGTTGGTGCTGTACGGAGTCAGGTAGCTGGCAACGGCGGAGATGGTAACGTAGCACCAGACCAGGATGGACATGATCCACACGCCGGGGATCTTGAAGGTCGAGATGTATTCCTTGAGTCCGATCTTCTCAGCCTTCTCGGTGCTGGTGGCGCCGTAGGCCGCGTTCTTGGGCATGAGGACCAGGACCAGTATGCCGGAAACGAGGCTGAGCACACCCATGCTGGCGACGGCGCTCTTGAAACCGGTGACGAGGTCGCCCGCGCCCGCGATGGCCATGATGCCGAGCATGACGAAGCTGAGCAGCAGCGAGGCGAGACCGTTGAGGGCCTCGAATATACCGAAGATGCGGCCCTGCTCATCATCGGAGCCGGTCATGCGGATGCCCTTCATCAGCGAGGGCCAGAAGGCAAAGCCGCCGGTCAGAGCCATCAGGCACCAGATGATGACGCTCATGGTGTAGCTCTGGTAGGTGAACATGAACAGGAAGCTCAGCGCCGCCTGGCCGAAGATGGAGGCCAGCAGCACAGGCTTGGGGTTGAAGCGGTCGCCTATCCAGCCGCCCGGCAGATACGAGATCGTCAGGGCTATCGTGTAATATGTCATCAGCGAGCCGAGCTGCTCATTGGTGCAGCCCATCGCCGCGATCATCTGATCGTAAAAACTGGATTTCATATAGGGCATTACGTACATGAAGCCGTAGGCTATGCCCAGTGCAAACAGCAGCAGGAATCTCTTTACGTTTTTGTTTGACATTGTTCTCCTCCTTTATTTGGCTCTCCCATTTCCTCAACTTTGAAAACTGCCCGATTTTCCCGGATGCTGCACCTCCTCCTGCAATGGCCGCTTGAAAAAACGCGGCCTTCATGGTAGGCTAATAGTGAAAAGAGTAATTGGACGGACCAATTTACGGCGCAAAAAACAACGGCATCAACTGCCGGTACTTCTGTTGAATTTGTTAATAAAATCTCAAATTGGTCAGTCCAATTTGTTTAAGATAATAATAGCAAACTGGATTTTATGTGTAAATGGACTTTCACGCAAAATTTTTTGAGCTGATTTTGTCGGTTATATACAAAGCGAACAAAGGAGAGGAGCAATATTGGAAACATTGCGCAATTCCGGTAACAGCATCAACTGCGAGAAAATTGTCGACTACATAGAAAACGAAATAATCCAGGGACGACTCCGTAAGGGGGACAAGCTGCCTACAGAGCGCAAAATGGCTGAGGATATGGAGGTGAGCCGTGCCTCCGTGCGTGAGGCGATAAAGGCTCTGGAGGTCATGGGCATAGTAAAATCCATCCAGGGCAGCGGCAACTATATAACCGATAATCCGGACAGCACGATAAACCGACCGCTCTGCGCTCTTTTCGCCCTTGACGACGGCACGCTCGACAACCTGCTCCAGCTCAGGATCATGCTGGAGGTGGAGGCCTGCAAGGACATAGTCAAAACCGCCTCCGATGACGATATAGCGCTTCTCTCCAAACTTGCGAGCTACGATTATGACAGTCTGCCCATATCCGAACAGGCAATCCGCGACTCCGCCTTCCACCGCGGCATCGTACAGATGAGCCACAACACGCTTGTCAAATATCTCTACACCACGCTCGCCCAGCTGATGGATGCCAGCCGTGTCCGTGTCCTATCCGCCACCGCCGACAGGGGTGAAAACTACATAACCCGCGACGACCACGCCGCGATAGTGAGCGCGCTCGCTCACCGCGACGCAGCCGGCGCAGAGGCTGCCCTGCACCAGCATCTGGAACTCAACCGCGAGTACCGCGAGATGCTTGACATGCCGTACAGGAAATTCATGTGACCCTAAGGCAAAAAACGACCCCCGGAGGTAATTGCCTCCGGGGGTCAGCGCATATTCAGGTTTCTTCTTTCACATATCCGCGGACAAGGCCCCAGAGTTCGGGCTTCACCACTGCTTCAACGGTCACGCCGTCCTCTCCGTATTCGAGCGAAAGCACGGCCGCCTCGCGGCGGAGCGTGTCGGCTACGCCGGCCTTGTCGTAAGGCAGCAGCAGTGTGACCCGGCGGCTCTCACGGCCCAGGATCTCGGCTATCTTCTTCACCAGCTCCGCCGTGCCCTCGCCGGTCTTGGCGGAGATGCACACCGTGTTCTCCCCGCGGGGCAGGACGCCGATATAACGGTCGCACTTGTTGTAGACCCGTATACAGGGCGTGGAGCCCGCACCGAGCTTGTTTATGAGGTCCTCCACGACCTCGATCTGCGTGAGCATGTCCGGGCTGGAGATGTCAATGACATGCAGCAGCACATCGGCATATTGCAGCTCCTCCAGCGTGGCCTTGAAGGCCTCGACCAGGTGGGTCGGCAGCTTGCGGATGAAGCCGACGGTGTCGGAGATGAGCGCCTCCTGCGCCTCGTCCAGCTTCAGGCGCCGCGTCGTGGTGTCCAGCGTGTCAAAGAGCCGGTTGTTGGCCGGAATATCGGAGCCGGTCAGGGTGTTCAGAAGAGTGGACTTGCCCGCGTTGGTGTAGCCCACTATGGCCACAACGGGCATGGCGTTGCGCTCGCGCCGCTGGCGCTGGACGCCGCGCACCTTACGCACCTGTTCGAGCTCCTCGCGGAGCTTTTGTATTTTGCGGCGGATGTGTCGGCGGTCTGTCTCCAGCTGGGTCTCGCCGGGGCCGCGCGTGCCTATGGGCGACGACCCGCCCGAGGCCGTCTGGCGCACGAGGTGGGTCCACATGCCCGTCAGCCGGGGCAGCAGGTATTCGTACTGCGCCAGCTCGACCTGGAGCTGGCCCTCCCGCGTGCGGGCACGCTGGGCGAAGATGTCCAGGATGAGGCCGGAGCGGTCCAGTACCTTCACGCCCAGCTCCTCGGACAGCACTCGGTGCTGCGAGGGCGAAAGCTCGTTATCAAACACCGCAAGATCGCATTCCGAGTTAACTATGAGCTCCTTGAGCTCGGCCACCTTGCCCTCGCCCAGGAAGGAGCGCGGATCGGGCGTCGGCCGCTGCTGGAGCACCACTCCCGCGACCTCGCCGCCGGCGGTGTCCACGAGCTCGGCCAGCTCTTCCATGGAGACGTCCGTACTGCGCTCGTCCGGGTCCATGGACGCCGCGGCCAGTCCCGCGAGTACGGCGCGCTCCTTTTTCTTGGATGTATCGTTTATATCTGATCCCTCATTTCAAGCAAATGCAAAAGCCGCCACGCTGTAGTGCGTGGCGGCTTTGAGAATCTTATTTGATCCCGTACTTCTTGTTGAACTTATCGACGCGGCCGCTGGTGTCCACGAGCTTCTGCTTGCCCGTGTAGAACGGGTGGCACTTGGAGCAGATCTCAACGGTGATGTTCTCGCGGGTGGAGCCGGTCTCAATAACGTTGCCGCAGGCGCACCGAATGGTGGTCTTATAATATTTCGGGTGGATGCCTTCCTTCATTTTCCTTCACCTCAACATTGGGCTGTCTTGAGTATGTCATCACATGGTTACAAGACGCAAATGTGATTGTAACACAGGACATGTCCCAATGCAAGGACTTTTTGTGATTTTTCTTCAGGAAAGCAGCTCCCGCAGCCGTTCCACCGCCCGGCGCTCAAGACGCGAGACCTGCACCTGCGAGACACCTATGACCCGCGCCGCGGCGTCCTGGGTCATGTCGTGGAAAAACCTGAGTCCTATGACCTGGCGCTCCCGCTCCGGCAGGGAGTCTATCGCCTCACGGAGCGAGACGTGCTCGACCAGGCGCTCCTCCTGACCGTAGTCGCCGAGCACCTGCTCAAGTGTAAAGCCCTCCTCCCCGCTCTCGCGCTGGAGGCTCTCCGCCGGGCCCGTGGCCGTCTCGGCGACGGCGATGTCCTCGGGGCTTATCCCGGTCTCGTCCGAGAGCTCCGAGAGCGTTGGCTCGCGGCCCAGCTTCTGCTCAAGCGAGGTGCGGGCAGAGCGGATGAGCGCGGCCCGCTCCTTTATGCCGCGGCTTACCTTCACCGCCCCATCGTCGCGCAGGAAGCGGCGTATCTCACCCGATATCTTGGGCACAGCGTAGGTTGAAAACTGCGTGCCGAAGCTCTCGTCATAGCCCTCGATGGCCTTCAGGAAGCCCACGCAGCCCAGCTGATAGAGGTCCTCGGAGTCCACGCCCCGGCCGAAAAAGCGGCGCGCGACGCTCCAGATGAGGCCGGAGTTCTCCGTGACCATGCGCTCCGCCGCGTCCCTGTCCCCGGCTCTCGCCGAGCGCAGGCACTCTATGGTCTCCTCGGTCATTCTCCGCCCAGCCTCGGCTTTATCGTCCGGACCATGGTCACAGTAGTGCCCCTGCCCGGCGCGGAGCGAACGCGCAGCTTGTCCGTGAAGCTCTCCATGATGGTGAAGCCCATGCCGCTGCGCTCGGCGCCGCCCGTGGTGAAGAGCGGCTCGCGCGCCTTATCGACGTCCTCAATGCCGCGGCCCCAGTCCTTGACCACTATCTCCAGGGCGCCGCCCTTCATTATCCGAAGCCGGAGCATAATGCGTCCGATGCTGTCCGGGTAGGCGTGGACGATGCAGTTCGTCACCGCCTCGCTCACCGCCGTCCTGATGTCCCCCAGCTCCTCGAGTGTGGGGTCCAGCTGGGCCGCAAAGGCCGCTGCCGCCGCACGGGCAAAGCCTTCGTTCACACTGCGGCTGGGAAATTCGATTTTTATGTAGTTCTCCGCTCTCATACGCGCTGCTCTCCCTTCACCGGTATAAGCCTGTCTATTCCCGAGGCGTCCAGCACCCGCAAGGGCTGGCGTCTTGGATTCGTTATCGCCGCGCGGCCGCCGGTCTCGCGCATCCGGCGCTCCGTCCTTATTATCAGCGCGATGCCAGAGGAGTCCATGAACGTCAGCTCCGAGAGGTCCAGAACCGTGTCGCGCGGCATGTACTTTTCCAGCAGAGCGTCTATCGTCCTCATCGCACCCTTGGCGCCGTGGTGGTCCAGCTCCCCGGACAGATGCAGCGTCAGCCGCCCGGAGGAATAGCTCGTCGTTATCTCCATGTGTGAGTCCTCCTTTTTAAGCTATTTTATTAGACATCGCCGCAGGATGCCGTCGAAACCCGTCGCGCCTCTCAAAAAGTACTGCAATCGTTTAACGGAAAATATTTATTGTTTTTCGATAAATAATACTTGCAATTCGATAAAGCACATGCTATACTCGCTTCGAAAGGAGCTGTTAGGATGAAACAAAAGGAGCTCTCCCGCTGGATGAAGGGTATAGTTGTGCTGGGCTTTATCTGCGTGCTCTTTCTCGACGCCGTATGGGTGCCCGAGCTGGGCAGGGACATCGCGTGGAACACGCCGAACCTCGAACCGATGTTCTGGCCCTGCCTCATATACTTCTGGATAAGCACGATACCGGTCATGGTTTTCATGGCGCTGGTGTGGCAGATGGCCACGGAGATAGGACGCGACAACAGCTTTTGCATGAAGAACGCGCTTAGACTGCGCACATGCAGTCTGCTGGCGGCGGCAGATACGGTCTACTACATCATCGGCGGCGTGGTGCTGCTCTCGATGAACCTGCTGCACATCGGCATTGCGATCATCGGCCTGGGTGTCTGCGCCGTGGGAGCGGCCATCTCCGTGCTCTGTGCGGCTCTCTCACACCTGACGCGCAAGGCTGCGGACATGAGGTCGGAAAACGACCTCACCATCTGAGGTGGCGGCCATGATAAGGATAAATCTCGACGTAATGCTCGCAAAGCGCAAGATGAGCCTCACAGAGCTGGCAGAAAAGGTCGGCATCACGCTGGCGAATCTCTCCGTGCTCAAGACCGGCAAGGCCAAGGCCGTGCGCTTTTCGACGCTGGACGCGCTCTGCCGCGCGCTGTCCTGCCAGCCGGGGGACATACTGGAGTTCACCGAGGAGGAGAGCGATGGATGAGCGTATAGATAAGGCGAGACCCGTATTCGGCGTGCGCGAGGCGCTGATGCTGCCCGCGGCGCTCTGTCTCGGCATACTGTGGCAGAATGTCTTCACTATCGAGTCGCTGGCGAACCTAGTTTTCGGGCCGAGACCCGGCCCCGCGCTTGGAGCGGCGGTGTTCACGGCACTTTTCTGGGCCTTTGTGCTGCTGTTTCTTGGAAAACATGCTCGCTGGAACGGGTACAATATAGGTCTTGCCGCCGGTGTGGGCCTGCTGACTGTATTTTGCGTACTCGGCGGCTGCGGGGGCGTGAGGTTCGTGAACTTCATCCTCATCTTTTGCGGCTCGGTACTCGCGTTTCTCTCGCTCTCCGGCCGCTCTGCGGCGGCGCTCTCCGACGCGCGCTGTGTGGGAGAGTCGGTCCGGCTGTTTTTCAGGGCGATATTTGACAACTGGGATAAGCCTTTCCGCGCCCTCGGCGGAATAAAGGAGGGCGGCAAGGGCAGCCAGGCGCTCAAGGGTGCGGCGGCGGCGCTGCCGGTACTTGTGGTTGTGATACTGCTCTTCGCCGGGGCCGATCAGGTGTTCGCGGGCTTTTTCACCGGGTTTGCGGACTGGTTTTCCGGTCCGGAGGTCGCGGTGAGGGTGATGCGTGTCATCTGCATACTCTTTTTCAGCTTCTGCTTTTTCTCGGCGCTGTACTTTGCGGTGAACGGCCCGGAGGCTGCGGAGGGCAAAAAAAGAGAGCGCCCGGACGGCGCTCCTGCGGCCTATGTGACCGCGCTGGCGCTGCTGGCGCTCGTGCATATTGCGTTTTGTGCCGTGCAGTTCACTTACCTCTTCGGCGGGGCCGAAGCGGCGGCAATGCAGGGCGGCTGGGCCGAGTACGCGAGGCGCGGCTTTTATCAGCTCGTGCTCGTGGCGGCGATAGACCTCGGCTTCGTGCTCTTCTGCGCCGTACGGGGCGGGCGCTCAAAGGCGGAAAAGGCGCTGTCGCTGCTGGTGTGCACGCTGACGCTGGTCATCCTTGCCTCAGCGTTCTGGCGGATGCGGCTCTATATCCTCGCCTACGGACTTAGCCTGCTGCGGGTAATGACGCTCTGGGCCATGGCCTTCATACTGCTGAGCCTGGTCCTGGCAGCGGTGAAGGTGCTGCGCCCGGACTTCAAGTTCTGGCCCTGCTTTGCGGCGCTGGGGCTCTACGGCTGGGTGCTGTTCAACGCGGCGAATGTGGATGCGCGCATCGCAGACTACAATGTGGATGCCTACCTCGACGGGCGGCTCTCACAGGTGGATACGCAGTATCTCGCCAACCTCTCCCCCTCCGCGCTCCCTGCGCTGGAGCGGCTTTATGAGGCGGAGCCGAGCGGCGCGCTCAAGCAAAGCATGGCTTCAATGCGTGAGAACGCCCCCAAGAGCTGGATGGAGTGGAGCCTCCCCCTCTCAAAGTATTCTGAGCCTCAAGGTTGAAAGTTTTTTGCCCCGCTTTTTTACAAAAAAGCCGGAGGGGGAACCCCTTGACAGGGGTTCCCCCTTTTTATTGTCACTCCAAAAGACTCATTATCCCATTCTCTTTTATCTGCCCACGGAGCGCTTCGAGCTCCGTGGAGATCATCTCGTCGAGCACCCTCATGCCTAGGAGCTCCACAGGCGCCTTGTCGTCCGTGAGGATGAGGTCGCCGCCCTCAACTGGAACGAGGTTCTCCTCCACTCGGGGCATGATGGCACTCAGCGCCTCGTCCTCACCCAGCGCATCGATGCGCTCGGAGAGCCGCTCGAAGCCTTCGGCGTCAGCGGTGGCGATGAGCTCCAGGTTGGAGCCGCCGCTGACCTTCACCGTGGCGCAGTAGGGAAACACCGAGGCGATGGTGTCCATGAGGTACTCGTTCATCGAGCCCTCAGCGTCGGAGCGCATGGACATGTTCACCACCATGACCCCGCCGGGGTTCTGGTGCTCGAGCACCTCGGTGAAGAACTCCACGCTGGACATCTGAAAGGGTATCGTTATGTCCTGGTAGGCGTCGACCATAATGACGTCGTAGGTCCCCGAGGTCGTGAGGTAGGAGCGACCGTCGCCCACCACGGCGTTTACCTCCTCGGGCAGGCCGAAATACTCGCGTGAGAGGGCAACTATCTTCTCGTCTATCTCCACGCCCGTCACCTCACAGCCTGGAAAGTACTTGAGGCACTGGGAGGCAAAGGTGCCGGTGCCGAGGCCGAGAATGAGCACGTCCTCGCACTTTTCCGCCATAAGCGGCGCGGCGAGGGCATAGTCGTAGTACATGCCCGTGAGCCCGCCCTCCTTCATCATGATGCTCTGCACCCCGAAGGCCACGTTGGTGGAGAGGATGACACTCCGGTCGGTCTCCTTCACCTGGAGGTAGTTGTAGATGGACTCGTCCTCGACGGTGAGGTCGTCCTCCCAGAAGGCGAAGCTGTAATTGAAGGGCATGAACATGAGCGCCGTGATCACCACCGCGATGACCGCGCTGCGGGCAATCCACTTCTTGCGCGAGATGAAAAACCCGAGGCTGATCACCGCCAGGATGGCGGCAAAGATGAGGAAGGTCCGCGCCGTGCCGACGGCGGGGATGGTCACGAAGGTGGGCAGGAAGGTGCCGATTATGCTGCCTATGGTGCCCAGGGCCTCCAGCTCGCCCACTGTGCGGCCGTTGTCGTCAAGGCTCTCGGTGGCGTACTTCATCAGCGAGGGCGTGACGGTACCGAGCAGCATGAGCGGCACGACGAAGAGCGCAAAACAGCTCGCAAGCGATGCCCAGACGAGGAAATTGCTCTTTACAAAGAGCGCCAGCAGGCCCGAGACGCCCGCGATGACATAGCGCCCGGCAAAGGGTATGGCTGCCGTCCATATCGCCGTTATCAGCAGTCGACGATAGAGCCGGACCGGGTCGGGATTCTTGTCCGCCGCGCGCCCTCCCCAGACGTTGCCTATGGCCATGGCAATCATGATGGTGCCGATAATGACCGTCCAGACGATCTGCGAGCTGGAGAAATACGGCGCGAGCAGACGGCTCGCCCCCAGCTCTATGGCCATCACCGACATGCCCGAGAAAAAGGCCGTGACATAAAGAAACAGTTTTCTGCCCATGACGGGAGCCTGTTTGGCTTCCATAAAACGCACCTCCGGCTGTGGTATACGCACAATGATACCACAGCCGGAGCCGATATGGAACTATTTTATCCCAGCGCCACGTCCAGGACCATCATGACGGAAAAGCCTATGAGCGTGAACAGGGCCATGACATCCTTGCGCTTGTTTGTCTGGCTCTCGGGTATGAGCTCCTCTACGACAACGTAGATCATAGCCCCCGCAGCGAATGCGAGCATATAGGGCAGGAGAAGCCTTACCTTCAGCACCAGCAGCGCGCCCAGCACGCCCGCGATGGGCTCGACTATTCCGCTGGCCTGACCGAGGAAGAATGCCTTGCCGCGGCTCATGCCCTCGCGCCGGAGCGGTACGCTGACCGCCGTGCCCTCAGGCAGATTCTGTATGCCTATGCCCAGCGCCAGCAGGCAGGCCGCCGCGGGCGTCGCACCGTCCAGCCCGTAGGCCAGCGAGCCGAAGGCCACGCCCACGGAAAGGCCCTCGGGTATGTTGTGCAGCGTGATGCTGCTCATGAGCATCAGCGCCCGCCGTTTGCTTGAGCCGCCGTCCAGGCCGCCCCGGCGTTCCAAGCGCTCCCAGAGGCGGTCGCCCAGATAGAGCAGCGCCCCGCCGCCCAGAAAGCCCAGCAGCGCCGTGAACCACACGTTCATGCCCAGTGTCTCCGCCAGCTCGATGGCCGGTGAGAGCAGGCTCCAGAAGGACGCCGCCGTCATTACGCCGG
>URDK01000055.1 GCA_900546485.1 uncultured Eubacteriales bacterium | reverse complement strand
CACCGCGCGGGTGGAGCCGCGGGCAAAGCTCTGGGCGCTGGCGCTGGGGTAATAGCCCAGCTCGCGCATGACTACACGCACGCGCTCCGCCGTGGCCTCGGAGATGCTGTAATGCCCGTTTATGACCTTGGACACCGTGGATATAGAAGTCCCCGCGGCCTTTGCCACGTCCTTTATCGTGACGGCCAAGGCGCCCTACCCCCTCTCGATGGAAACTGCAAAGCCGTACGGCTCTATTTTACCACCGATGAGGCCCTCAGACCAGAGCATCTCGCCCGCGGGAGCAAAGTTTTCGGCTCTCTCCGAGCAGTTGAGCGCCACGGTCACGCGCTCGCCTTCATATTCCCGCACGAAGGCAAAGAGCCCGCTGCCCCGCTCGGCGCTGAGTATGCGGAACTCGCCCCTTTGCAGCGGTGCGAGAGTGCGGCGCAATGCGATGGCACGCTTGTAGAACGCGAGACTCTCAGTGTTCCCGCCCTGCCAGGGCATGGGGCTGCGGTAGTCGGCCTCCAGCACGCCCGTGATACCCAGCTCATCGCCGTAGAACACGCTGGGCATGCCGGGGAAGCACATCTGAAAGAGCACGGCGAGGCGCTGCCGCCGCTCATCGCCCCCGCAGAGGGAGAGGAAGCGGCTCACGTCGTGGCTGTCCAGTACGCCGAGCTGCGCCGCGACGAGCTGCTTGCGGTAGCGCATGAGCATGTCCGTGCAGCGGCCGGAGAAGGTATAGGCGTCCTCGCTCATCTCGGCGAAGAAGCGGCGGCAGTGGCGGCGGAGCTCGTAGTTCATGGCGGAATCGAACATGCTCCCGTCCAGCCAGTGGCCCGCGCTCTCCCAGACCTCGCCTATGAGCAGCGTGTCGGGATTTACGGCCTTGACCCGCCGCCGGAACTCGCGCCAGAAGGCGTCGTCCACCTCGCTGGCCACGTCAAGCCGCCAGCCGTCTATGCCGAATTCGCGAACCCAGTACTCGCCCACGGCGCAGAAATACTCCCTGACCTCGGGGTTCGCCGTGTTGAGCTTGGGCATGAGCCGCTCGTAGCCGAAGCACTCGTAGCCCGGTATTGCCTCCGGGTCGTCCGGGCGCACGACGGGGAAGCTCAGGCGGTAGAACCAGTCCGCGTACGCCGAGCCCTCCCCCTTCTGCACCACGTCCTCAAAGGCGAAGAAGCGCCAGCCACAGTGGTTGAACACGCCGTCGATGATGACGCACATGCCCATGCCGTGCGCCGTATCGACCAGCTCTCGGAAGTCCTCGTTGGTGCCGAAGCAGGGGTCGATGTGGTAGTAGTCGATGAGGTCGTACTTGTGATACTCCCCCGCGGCGAAGATGGGGTTCAAGTAGATGCAGTTCACGCCGAGGTCGGCGAGGTAGTCGAGGTTTTCGGTGACGCCGCGTATCGTGCCGCCGAGCTTGCCATGCGTGGCGAGGCCGCCGAAATCGCGCTCGGTGGGCTCGAGGCTGATGTGCCGGCGCGAGGTGGCAAAGCTGTCCGGGAAGATGTTGTACACCACGGCCCCGTGCACCCAGTCCGGCACGCGGGCGATGTCCGCGCGGTGGTTGAATGGCAGCTTGAAGTATTCGGAGCGGTCGTCCACCAGATGGTCGGTGAACACGCCGCCGTAGTAATAGCAGCTCTCGGCGCCGTCGAAGAGCTCGAAGTGGTAGAAGATGCGGTGGTAGGGGCTCTCGAGCGTGAGCTCCCAGTAGTCGTGATACTCGTCGGAGAGCACGCGCTCCATCGGCTCGGGGAACCAGTCTATGGGCGTCCGGCGGCAGGCGGTGTCGCCGTACCAGAGCGTGACGCGCTCGAGGTCGCCGCGGGCCGAGCGCAGGCGGATGACTATGCGTTTTTCGTCCAGCCCATGGGCGTATTCGGACATGGGTATGTGCAAAATGGCGTCTTTTTTCATACTTATCCTTTCACGCCTCCCGCGGTCAGGCCGGAGGTCATGTGCTTCTGGGAGAGGAAGAAGATGATGAGCACAGGCAGCGACACGATTATGGACGCCGCCGCAAACACGGGCCAGGAGCCGCTCGTCTCCGTGGCCTGCAGGGCGTAGAGGCCCGCGGCCAGGGTGTAATTCGCCTCGCCGGTCATGAAGGTCGTGGCGTAGATGTACTCGTTCCAGACGTAGATGAGCACCATTAGCGCCGTGACGATGACGCTGGGCTTCGCAAGAGGCAGCACGATGCGCGTCACGACCTGCAGATCCGACGCCCCATCCATGCGCGCAGCCTCCTCGATCTCTATGGGCACGGTGTCGAAATAGCCCTTCATGTTCCAGAGGCTGAAGACGGCCATAGTGCCGGTGTAGACGATGATGAGGCCGAGGCGGTGGTTGATGAGACCCATGGGCCGCAGCAGGCGGTAGACCGCGAACATGCTCAGTATAGCCGGGAAGGAATTGAGCAGCACCAGCCAGCGCAGCACCAGCCGCCGCCCCGGAAAGCTCCGGCGCGAGAAGCAGTAGGCCGCCGGCACCGCCGCTGCGAGCGAGATGGCCACCGTCGCCACGGCAAGGATGACGCTGTTGCCGAACCAGGTCATGATGTCCTCGCCCGTGAACACCTGCAAGTAGTTGTCCAGCGTAAAGTCCTTCGGGATGAAGGAGAAGTCGGAGCTCAAGAGCGCATTCTGCCCGTTGAACGAGACGCTCAGCGCGTAGAGGATGGGTATGAGCGTCACGAAGCAGAGCACGATGAAAAAGAGGTTAAGGGCCGTGAGCCCAAGGCCCTCCCGCAGCTTTTTGCCTCTCATCTCTCCCCCTCCCCTCCGAGCTGATAGCGCGCCGAAAATGCGAGCAGCAGCAGGAATATGATTATGGATATGGCCGAGCTGTAGCCATAGTTGTTCGTGATAAAGGCGTTCTCATAGGCGTAGGTCAATATCGTGTGCAGCCCGGAGCCGGTCTTGGCGCCCATCTGCTGGGTGAGCAGATAGATGACATCGAACTGCTTGAAGGTCGTGAACACGGTTATTATGACCGCGGGCGCTATGATGGGCTTTATGGCCGGGATCGTGATGCTCACGGAGCGCTGGAACCAGTTGGCCCCGTCGAGCAGCGCGCTCTCGTAATAGCTGCGGTCGATGCTCTGCATCGCGCCGTCCATTATCATCAGCATGAAGGGCAGCGCCAGCCAGAGGTTCACCACCGTGCAGCAGATGAAGGCCGAGACGTCATTCGCGAGCCAGCGCTGCGCCTCCAGCCCCAGCTTCTCCATCCACTGGTTCAAAAGGCCGAACTCGGTGTTGAACATGCCCGTCTTCCAAAGCAGGATGGAGACGTAGCCCGGCATTGCCCAGGGGAACATGAGCAGCGTCTTGTAGAGCTTGCGGGCCCGGAGCTTTTGTATGTTCAGCAGGCTCGCCAGCACAAAGGCCAGCACGAGCTGTATGGCCATGTTCACGATGGTCCACAGCACCGTATTTATGAGCGCCGAGAGAAAGCCCGAGTCGAACACGAAGAGCGCCTTCACGTAGTTGTCGAGGCCGATTATCGTGAAGTCGAACCAGTGGTAGACGTTCATGTTCGTCAGCGAGATGAAAAACGTATATAGTATCGGGAAAACGACGATGAGCGCGATAAGCGCCAGCGAGGGGGCCGACCAGAGGTAGCTCTTGAGCCAGCCCCGGCGCTGTTTTTTCAGTCTCTCGTCCATCACTGCATGTTGGCGATGAGGCTCTCGGCCTCGGAGAGCGCCTCGTCAAAGGCGGCGTCCACGTCCTCGCCGGAGAGGTTCACGTCGGTGAGGAGGTTGCTCACGACCGTCCACATGACGTCCATCTCGGGGATGTTCGGCATGGGGATGGCGATCTCCGCCGTGCTGCGCATGGCCTGCACCAGCTCGTCGTTTGCGACCTGCTCATCGTCGTAGCAGTCCGCGTTCGCGGGGGCGCAGCCGCTAGCAAGGGCGAGGTCTATGCCTATGTCCGCGCCGCAGAGGGCCTCGAGCACGGTCTTTACCGCCTCCGTCTTGTTCTCAGCGGCGTATTTGAGCACCTGCACGCCCTGTACGCCCGAATAGGGCGCGAGAGCCTCGCCCGTCTCGTCCACCGTGGGCATGGGCGCTATGCCGAGGTCGATGCCCGCCTCACGCGCGCTGGGCACCATCCAGGGCCCGCCGATGGTCGAGTCCGCCTTGCCCTCGAGGAACAGGGTGTTCACCGTCGAATACTCCGTCTCGCCCGGCATGAGGGCCACGAACTTGAGGTGATAGCGCAGCGCATCCTTTACCGCCTCGGGCTCCGGGAAGGGCGTGCCGTCCTCCGAGATTATGGAGCCGCCGAAGCCGTGTATCCAGGCCGCCGAGTAATAGGCCGTCGAGTGCTGCTCCACAAAGCCGTAGCGCCCGCGTCCGGTGTTGGCCTCCATATAGGCGTAGAGCTCCTCCGTCGTCGCCGGGACCTGGTCGTCCTGCATATAGCGGCGGTTGTACATGAAGAGCAGAGTCTCAAAGTAGAGCGGCAGCTGATAGAGCGTGCCCTTGTACGTCGCCGCCTCTATCGTCATGGGCAGCCAGTTTGCGAGCGCGCCCTCGGGCAGCAGGGTATTCACGTCCGCGAGTATGCCCATCTCGGCAAAGACGCCTATCTTGTCGTGTGCGAAGATGAACATGTCCGGCGCGGAGGACGGGTCGTTGCCCACGAGCTTGAGCGAATCCGTGAGACTGGTCTTTTTCTCGAACACGACCTCCACGTCCGGCGCTGCCTCGGTGAGGTAGGCCGAGAGTGCCTCGACGACGGCGTCCTCCTTATCGTGCCAGATGACGAGCTTGTTTGTGTCCACGCTCCCGCCGCCGCAGGCCGCGAGCGGCACGAGCAGCGCGGCGATGAGCAGTATTGAAACTATCCTTTTCATTACATACCTCCAAAACCCGGATGGGCGGGCGCGGTTTACCACGCCCGCCCGCTTTGCGGAGCCGCTTTAATCCTTCTTTTTCTTCTTGGATACTACCACAGCCACGACGATTACCGCAACAACGACGACGGCGACTATTATCCAGGTCACAGCGCTGCTGCCACCCTCGGCCTCAACAGGGGCCTCGGAGGTCTCCGGGCTGGCCTCGGGAGCCGCCGTCGGCTCCGTCTCGGCCGCGTCGCCCGTGGGCTGCTCATAGCTTACAGAGGCGTTCTCTGCGTCGGTGACGACGACCCAGACGTCCTTGCCGCTCTCAACGGAGAGGTCTGTGGTCTGGACGCTGCCCTCGTTGGCATTGATGATGACGGAATTTATCCAGCCGGGGGCCTCGAGGGCGTACCAGCCGTCGGCCTCGGTCATGGCCTCGCCGGGCCAGTTGGCGAAGGCGTTGGTGCCGTCAGGAGCGCTCCAGGCCCAGAGGCAGGGTCCCTCCCAGTCGGCGGGCACCTGGGCGTAGACGGTTATGTTCTCCACTCCGGCGGTTTCCGGGTCCTCGTAGGCGAGCTCGTAGCTCAAATCGTCATAGACGGTTATCCAGAGCTCCTTCGGCTCGATGGTCACGTCCTCGGTCTGCACCTCGCCCTCGTTGCCGCTGACGATGATGCTGTTGACCCAGGCGGGCACCTTGGCGGTGAACCAGCCATTCTCGTTCTCGGTCATGGCCTTGCCGGGCCAGGTGTCAAAGGCGTTGGTACCGTCCGGGTCGAGCCAGGCCCAGAGGTTGACGGTCTTCCACTCCAGCGGGACGTAGGCGTGGACGGTTATCTTCTCGACGTACTCGGGGATGTCGGTGTCCACCTGCGCGTCATAGCTGACGGTCGCCGTGTTGTCGTCGGCGACGCTTATCCAGGCGGCCTTACCGGCCTCGACAACCACGCCCTCGGTCTGGACCGTACCGGCGTTGGCGTTGACAATTATGTTCTGGACGAAGCTGGGGACATAGCAGTAGTACCAGCCGGTGTCGCCGAGGGGATCGGCCTCCTCGCCCGGCCAGGCAGCGAAGGCGTTGGTGCCGTCATCGGCCCAGGCCCAGAGGCAGGGCGCCTCCCAGCCCTCGGGCACGCTGATGCAGACGGGGACCATCTCCTCCCCCTCTGCCAGCGCCGCCGTGCCCAGCGAGAACAGGCAGACGAGCGCCACAAGAATTGCAAACAGCTTTTTCATTTCATGACCTCCGTTTTCACATTTTAATGCGGGAAATTCGAACCTTGGTGAAATAGTATCACCCGCAAAGTCAAGGCGTCAACGAAGATTTAGGAAAGCGTTTTCTTTGACTGGCACGCAAAAATCCACAATATTTATTGTGCTTATTTGTGGTATTTGCCGCGCTTCATTGTTCTTTTTTGAAAAGATATCACAACTCAAGTTCAGAACTCCAGAAACCAAAAAGAAAATATTTTCGCAACTCTTGGCTGAGCATGACAAAAGCGGAGCCCGGTTTTCCCTGGCTCCGCCGAATAACAAAAGTTAAGTTTTCTCACAGCGTCTCTCCCAGCAGGGCACGCACGACATTTGCGGCCGGGAAGTCCTTTTTCCCCGTGCCATAGCCTGCGGCCTCCACGCGCATGGCGGGCAGGCGGCAGAACTCGTCCACAAAGTGCCTAAGCAGCGCCGCCCCCGTGGGCGTGCACAGCTCACCGGCCACCTCCCCCGAATAGATCGGCACGCCGCGCAGCAGTCTCTCCGTGGCCGGGGCAGGCACTGGAAGCAGCCCGTGCGCACAGCTCACCAGCCCGCTGCCCACGTTCACAGGCGAGGCGCAGACACGTTCCGGCGCAAGCTCGTTCATCAGGAGACACACGCCCAGCACGTCGGCCAGAGCGTCCAGCGTGCCGAGTTCATGGAAGTGGATGTTCTCCACCGGCTTGCCGTGTACGCAGCTCTCGGCCTCGGCCACAAGACCGAACACACTTTTGGCGTCTGACTTTACCTTGTCGGGCACTTCGAGGCCGTCTATCATGCTGCAGATCTCGCCGACGCTGGTATGGTGGTGGGAATGGTGATGACCGTGGCGCTCGTGCTCATGGGCGTGCTCGTCCTCCTCCCTGCCGTTTACGGTCACGGTGACGTGCAGGCCGGAGATGCCGCACTTCTCATCCCGCGCGCAGGAGAGCAGTGCCCGTCCGCCGAGCAGGGCGTTCATGCGCTCAACAAAGCTTTCAGGCTCCGGCAACAGCGACAGCAGCGCACCCGTGAGCATGTCGCCCGCCGCGCCCATAAAGCAGTCCAAATAGAGCAGTTTCATCGTTCTCCCCCTCTCATTCGCCGAGGTGGTTAATCATGCTGGCCATATAGCCCGCACCGAAGCCGTTGTCTATGTTCACGACGGAGACGCCGCTTGCGCAGGAGTTGAGCATGCTCAGCAGGGCCGCTATGCCGCCGAGGGAGGCACCGTAGCCTATGCTCGTCGGCACGGCAATGACCGGGCAGTCCGCGAGCCCGCCTATTACCGAGGGCAGGGCGCCCTCCATACCCGCCACGGCGATTATGACTTTGGCGCTCATGACGTACTCCATGTTGCCCAGCAGCCGGTGGATGCCGGACACGCCGACGTCGTAGAGACGCTGCACCTCGTTGCCGAGCGCCTCAGCCGTGACGGCAGCCTCCTCTGCGACAGGGATGTCGCTCGTGCCGCCCGTGGCGACCAGGATCTTGCCCATGCCCGAGGGCTCCGGAACCTTGCCAAGCAGGCCGGTGCGCGCCAGCTCATTGTAGTCCATGGGCAGCTCCCGCGCTATAAAGTCCGCCTTTTCCTGCGAGAGCCGGGTTATGAGCACCGTGCTCTGGCCGTTTTCCAGCATTGTGCGCGCGATGCCGAGGATGTGCTCTTTCGTCTTGCCCTCGCCGTAGATGACCTCCGGCACGCCCTGGCGGATGCCGCGGTGGAAGTCCACGCGGGCGTAGCCGCCGACCTCGTGGAAGGGCTCGAGCTTGAGCTGCAGTGCCGCCTCGTCCGGCGTGACGCTCCCCGCGGCGACCGACTCCAGGAGGCGCGTGAGTTCCTGCTTATCCATATGCTATCCCTGCCTTACTGTTTAAAGTAGCCGGGGCCGCCGACTTGTGCAGCCCCGGCCTGCGCCATTTGATCAGTCGAGGTTGTAGACGACCTCGAAAGCCTCGCCAACGGCATCTATGACGTTGCCGGCCTTTTTGGCGCTTCCTATCTTGTAGACCTGCGCGCCGAGGCCATAGAATTCGGAGACAACGATGGGATTTGGCTTGAGACCGACGGAGATGACGGTGGTATCTGCGCTCACGGTCTTCTTCTCGCCGTTGGCCACGGATTCAAGCTCGGCGCCTGAATCGGTGACGGCAACCAGCTTGTGTCCCGTGATGACCTCTATCTTCCTGTCCTCGATAAGGTCTCTGAGCATCATACTGTGCTGCTGAGGCACGAAGTCGCTGCTGAGAATGTTGTCCAGAGCCTCGACAAGCGTCACCTTCTTGCCGTGGTTGGCTAGGTCGACCGCCGTCTCGCAGCCGACCATGCCGCCGCCGACAACGACAACGCTCTCGCCCACGGTCTTCTTGCCCTCGAGCACGTCCACTGCGGAGGCGGCTTTCTCGATGCCGGCGATGGACTGGGGCATCATGGGCGAAGCGCCGGTGGCGAATATGATAACGTCGGCCTTTTTCTCCTTTACCAGCTCGGGCGTGACCTCGCTGTTCAGGTGGATGGGGACGTCGAGCTCCTTGAGCTCGCGGATGTACCAGTCGCGCAGGCCGTGGATGTCGGCCTTGAAATCGTGAGCGCCCGCGGCGTTGAGCTGGCCGCCGAGCGTGCTGCTCTTTTCGTAGACCTCAACGTTGTGGCCGCAGAGCTTGCCGGTGCGGGCAGCCTCCATGCCGCCGACGCCTGCGCCAACGATAATGATGTTCTTCGGTTCGGCTGCCTTCTTGGGACGGGTCAGCAGCTCGCGGTTGGCGCGCGGGTTGACGGCGCAGGTCTGGGGCAGGCCTTTTTCGAGCAGACGGCCTATGCAGCCCATGTTGCAGCCGATGCAGGGTCGGATCTTCTCGGGCGTGCCCATTTCGACCTTTCGGGCGAAATACGGGTCGGCGAGCGCCGGGCGCGAGAGCACAAAGCCGTCGCACATGCCCTTGTCCAGAGCGTCTGCGCAGAGGTAGGGGTCGCCCATGCGGGAACCGGCCAGGACGGGGATATTGACCGCCTTTCTGCACTCGGCGTAGAGCTCGAGGGCGTGGCCCTTGGGCATATAGCTCGGCGGGCAGGCGTGGTAGAAGGAGTCATAGATGCCCACGTCCACACTCAGCGCTGCAAAGCCCATCTCCTCGAGCAGCTTGGCAATGCGAATGCCCTCCTCAAGCGTGCGTCCCGCCTCCTCGGAGCCGTCGAGAGAGGGCTTGTTCAGGGCCTTGATGTAGCTCTTGAGTCCGAGACGCATGGTCACGGGGTAGTCCGCGCCGCACTCCTGATGTATGCCGTCTATGGTTTCCTTGACGATGCGCAGACGGTTCTCTAGGGTACCGCCGTACTCGTCCTCGCGCTTATTCGTGATGGACATCGCAAAGCAGTCGAGCAGGTAGCCCCAGTGGAGCGCGTGGAAGTCGACGCCCGCGACGCCGGCAGACTTCATAATGGCCGCGGCCTTGACTATAGACTCCACCTTGGCCTTGATGTCGTCCTTGGTCATCTCGACGCTCTTGAACATGGAATACTTATAAACTTCAACGGCCGAGGGCGCGAGCATTGTCGGATAATTTCTGCCTGCGCCGAAGGTGAGCTGGGCAAAGAGCTTGGTGTCGTAAGCGGCGAGCCTCTCCGTCAATGCAGTGAAGGCGAGCCGGGCCGCATTGGGGTTATTCAGCATGCTCTTGCCCGCAACCTTATCTGAGGTCACATTGTCGGGCATCATGCAGCCGGTAAAGATGGCACCGAAGCCGCCCTTGGCACGCTCCACGAAGTACTCGATGTTCTCCGCCGTGGGCTCAGAGTAGGCTCCGTTGTTGTAGTCGATGCCCATGGGGCCCACAAAAAACCGGTTCTTGACGGTGACATTTCCTATGTTGATGGGTGTGAGAAGCTTCTTCATTTTTTCATCCATGTTTTAATCTCCTCGCTTATAAGATGATTTCCCCGCGCCCACGGCCTTCAACCCAGCCTGAATCCGGCGTTTCCGGCCCTGCGCTTAACCTCGTTTTCATCAAGCCCACAGGCCCTGAAGGGCATTAGCACGCCCAGCTCCTCGAGCAGGCGTATCTCCGGGTCGTCCTCCGCCAGGTCTGCGCAGGCGGCGTCGAAGAGCACGTCATATCCGTCGCGTAGCGCCGTATCCCGAATCCGGCATAGCAGCGCCGGCTCGTCCTCTCCGGGTTCACGGGCAAGGGGGCGCGCCTCCGCTCCCAGCGCTTTGGCGATGGAGACGGCGTATTTCAGAGATTCTTGGCTCTCTACCATGTAGGCCACGATATGTACCCGGCAGGCCGCCGCCGCATAGAGCAGATAGGCGGAGCAGAGACCGCCGCGGTATATGAGCGCGGCCTTTTTGTACGGCCTCAAAAATTCATGCAGCTCCATTGCCGTCTCCTCCCGATTCAGTGATCTCTTCGAGCTCAGCCATGAGCATTGGTACGAATATCTGCTTGGGGCAGCTGGACACGCATTTGAAGCAGCCGATGCAGGCGGAGGCCCGCCGCTCGGGCGGCAGAGACCTGTACTGCCTCACCAGCGCCTCGTCCCGCTGTACCCGGAGGTCGGTCAGGAGGCCGATGTAGAAGGGTATCTCCAGCCCGGCGGGGCAGGCTCCCGCGCAGTGCGGGCAGTCCGTACACGGCGGGGCCTCCTCGATGTGCCGCAGCTTGCCGGCAACGTAGTAGAGCAGGCACTGTTCCTCCGGGCTGAGTTCCTTTCCGAGCAGGGAGGCCCGTATATATGCTGCCAGCTCGTCCTTGCAGCGCGTATTCACTATTGTAGCCGCCGTATCCTGAGCTTTGAGCCAGTTGACGCCCCAGTCGAGTGCTCCCTCGTCGGGCCGGGCTGAGCTCAGCTCGGCCTCAAATTCGGGCGGCAGACTCTCCAGCAGGCCGTGCCGCAGCGGCTCAGACGCTATGAGAGGAAGGCCGAAGTCTTTGAGGATACCGGCCTTTTCCCGCGCCCGCTGCAGCGACCAGTCCATGTAGTTGAACTGGATGCAGCAGAAGTCCAGACCCTGCCCATGCCTGTCCAAAAAATTCTTGAGCGCTCTGAAGCCGCCCGAGAACTGCACGCCAACATGTCCAACAGCACCCTGACGGCGCATTTCCTTGAGCGCCTCGAGCTGCCGCCCTTCGTCGTAAGCCGGGCCGGCGGTGGCCTCGTTGAGATTCGTGAGCATGAAGAAGTCAAAGCGGTCTATGCCAAGACTGAACCGCAGCCGTTCGAGCCAGGCCCCGGCGTCCGAGCCGCCGAGGCCGTAGATGTCGCAGCGGCCAAAAACACGGTAACTCTCCCTGGGGTACTTTCTGAGCGCGGCCACCACTCTCGGCTCTGCTTCAAAGGCGCCGACTCCGCCATTTATCGCGCAGTCCACCATTTCAGACATCTGGCCGCCGTACTTAGGCAGTGCGTCAGCCCCGAACCAGAGTTTCAGTTTTCTGCCTTGCTGCACTTTGCTTCCTCCTTGCGCCCCGCCAGTTATTCTATCTCAAGGCCCCTCTGCTTCATGTACTTGGGATATAGCTCCTCGTCCACCAGCTTGATTATACCGGGGGCCTTGCGTATCATCTCCTCAGCTATAGAGCGGGAGCAGTTCACGAAGCCGAAGCTGCCGTCGAAGATGAGGTAGCCGGCGCCGTTCGAGACCTTCGTTGAATATTCGATGGCCTCGGGCAGGGTCTTGCAGGACTTAAAGGTGGGCGTAAGGCTCAGATACCTTGAGAAGATGTCCTTTTTCGTGATGTTCTCCGTGAGCTCGTCGCCGACGAGGATAAAGGGCACGGGCGCCCCGGCGGGTAGGCCGTACCAGCACTGGTTGATGATGTAGGAGCGCAGGCCGGGCGCGACGGAGTCCACGGAGTCGTCGTCGAGGTCCATCTGGTCCTTGCTGAGGTGCAGCATGACGCCGCTGATGAGGCCGCCGCCGTGGACATAGTTGTGCCACCTGCCGCCCTCGACTATGACGTTTACGTTCTCGAGCTGGCGGTAGAGCTGTACGATGTAGGAATAGGTCCTGAGCAAGCTCGCGTCCAGGTGGTCGTCTATCTCGTAGAGGTCGTCCCCGGCGTAGACTCCGTTGATGCCCGAGGGTGAGGAGGTCAGGAAGCAGCCAAAAGCCCATTTGCTCTGCACGAAGTCAGAGTCGTAGATGGAGGTCGGGACGATTGAGGCAAGGTTGCTGGTCTGGCCGTGGAACTTGCCTATGGCCTCGTGGTACATGGAGCGGGTCTCAAAACGGGCCATGTTCATGGTAAAGGCCTTGAAAGACTTGCGGTACATCCTGTGGAGGTACAGCTCGCGCGGGTCGTCGTAGTAGGCGAGTATAAACTTGTCCGCGTCGTATACCTTCTCAAGGCCGTACATCGTGCCGATGCGGGTCTCGATGGGCACGGCCTTGTCATAGGCCCAGGAGTAGCCAACGTTGTTGTCGAATTCCTCGTTGAGGTTGTAGTACTCTATGGCCTCGGTGCACTCTCTGGGGGTACGCCACATTACGACGCGCAGGCGCAGGTCGATGCAGCCAGTGCGCTCGAGCACCACGTCGCGGATGGTCTTTATCATCTCAATGTAGGGCTTGCCCCCACACAGGCAGAAGCCGTGCTCGGCGCAGACGATGTTGACAGAGGTCTCGGGCGTGATGTCGCTCATGTCCACGTGCTCGAGGGCCTCGCGGGTCTTTTTCGCGATTATCGTGAGGTCGTCGCCGTCCCTCGTGTAGCAGGGCTCGGGCAGGCTGGGGAAAAGCTCTCTCAGATTGACGGAGACCATGTCGGGCAGGTCCCTCGCGTGCATTTCGGGGGTATTGCAGTAGACGGACGGCATATAGGTCGTCGGCTCCTGCACGGGATGGATGAGTTCATCGTAATTAATGCTCATTTTTTCATTGCCTCCTGACTTGCAATAAATTCAGACCATGCCTGTTCAAACTTTTCCTCGTCCCAGATGCGGTCCTGCGCCTTTTTGAGGTTGATGTGCGGGTCGTGCGCGCAGGCCTCGGAGTCGAGGTTGAAGAGCGTGACCTTGGGATAGTTCCAGCCACCGTTATCGGGGGGAGTCTGGGGATATCCGCAGGCCTCGAAGGCCGCGAGGGTGTTTGTGATGCAGTAGATGGAGCAGCCGCTGCGCACGCCGGTGGCCACGGTCAGGTCCGCGTAGGTGTGCGCACCCTTCAGAATGGCGCAGACTATCTCCCACATGGGGGTGAGGGAGCAGGGGCAGATCATGTCGAAGGGGTACTCATGTATCTTCTTGAGTACGTCGTGCACCTGCTGATAGAGCTCGGGCTCTATGGTCTGGGTAACAGCGTGGATGATGGGCTGGTCGAGCATCTTGAGCTCCACAGCGCCGTAGTTGCAGTGCTCCCAGCACATGCCGCAGTCGACGCAGCGCTCAGTGTCCACGGATGCCTTGCCCGAGCAGCGGTAGCAGCGTGCGGCCTCCGCCTGGAGCATCTCCTCGGTTAGGCCCAGGGCGACCTCTTCCTCGCTGTGTATGCGCTCCTTGGCGGGAAGGTTGCGCATCTTGCCGGCGGACTTGTAGTTTATCTTCTTCTCGCCCCTGGGCGGCAGCTCTATCTCCGCGCCCTGGTTGATGGAGGTGGTGAGACCCAGATACGCAGCTATCTTTTCCGCCGCGTGTTTGCCATCTGCTATAGCCTGTATTGCTGTGGCGGACCCCCTGGCGACGTCGCCGCCCGCGAACACGCCGGGCAGGGTGGTCATCATGTCGTCGTTGACAATAAGCTTGCCCCACTCGGTCATTTCAACCTCGTCCTTGCCGATGAAGGGGAAGTCGGAGTACTGGCTCACCGCCACTATGACGGTGTCGGCCTCGACCTCGAAGGTCTCGCCCTCTATCTTGACGGTGCCGCGGCGGCCCTTGGCGTCGCGCTCGCCCAGTGCCATCTTCGAGCACACTATCTTTTCGACCTTGCCGTTGCCCACGAATTCCTCGGGCGCGGACATGGTGATGAACTTGATGCCCTCCTCCTTGGCTTCCATGACCTCGCGCTGGTCGGCGGGCATGTCCACCTCGCGGCGGCGGTAGAGGACGGATACCTCCTCCGCGCCGAGGCGCAGGGCAGTGCGAGAGGCGTCCATCGCGGTGTTGCCGCCGCCGATGACAACGACCTTCTTGCCTACAACCGGCTTCTTGCCGAGGTTCACGTCGCGCAGGAAGTCCAGGCCGTGGGTCACGCCGGGCAGATCCTCGCCCTTGACGCCGGCTTTCTTGGAGAACTGGGTACCGGTGGCTATGTATATGGCGTCACACTCGGACCGGAGCTCGTCAAAGCTCTTGTCGCGGCCTATCTCGGTGTTCAGGTGTATTTTCACGCCGACGGCCTCGATGGCCTTGACCTCGCGCTCGATGACGTCCTTGGGCAGCCTCCACTTGGGTATGCCAAAGGCGAGGACGCCGCCTGCCACAGGCGCGGAGTCGTACACGTCCACGGCATAGCCGCTCAGGGCCAGGTAATAGGCCGCGGTGAGGCCGCTGGGACCTGCGCCGATGATGCCGACTTTCTTGCCGTTGAGTGGCCACACGTTCTCTAGCTTGATGCCGTTTTCAAAGGCCTTGTCCGCCACGAAGCGCTTGATGTCCCGGATGGCGACGGAGCTGTCGTAGTTGTTGCGGTTGCATTCGCTCTGGCAGTTGTGGGTGCAGATGCGTCCGCAGACGGAGGGGAAGGGGTTGTCCCTTCTGATGAGGCGGTAGGAGTCCTCATACCTGCCGGCGGCGGCGAGGGCGATATAGCCGGAGACATTGATTCCGGCCGGGCAGGCCTTCTGGCAGGGGGATATGTAGCCCTCCTCGCCGACTCCAGCCCTCACCTTGATCGCCCCGGTGGGACAGTGCACCTCGCAGCTTCTGCATCCGACACACTTGTCCGCATTTACTGAGGATACGCGCTGAACAATTTTCATTTCTGCCTTCTCCTTCTCTACAATAATTTTTGGCTATTTAAAAAGGGGGATAGTATTAATTTCCGTGTGCGTGGTGTCCGGCCATCTTCTCTGTGAGCCGTGCCCTCAGGAGCTTTGCGAGACGCCCGGCAAGCACTTCCTTGCTCCACCCCTTCGTGATACCTTCTATGAGGCAATCCGCGCACAGCGCGACCTCGTCGTTGGGTCCCGGAAGGGCCACGAGCGTGGTGAAGCCCACCTGGCCCACGGCTATGCGTATTCCCTCTTTCCGGTGCCGCCCCTCGCCGACCTTGAACTTGGCTATATAGGGAGCAGCCGCCGCAGGGTCGAGGCGAAGTATGGCCTCAACGCTGAAATCCTTGTTTTCCGCCCCCACGCCGCCGGTCGTGATGAGAACGCCGTATCCGCCGTCCATCGCCCTGCGCAGCTTCCCGGCAAAGAGGTCCAGGTCATCTTTGAGCACCGGGCCGGCCTCCGCCGTGAATCCGGCCTCGGTTAGCTTGGATATCAGAAGCGGAGTGTTCGTATCCTCGATCTCACCGTCCTCGACCTCTGTACCGCTCGGGAAAACGATGGCCCGCTTTTTTATTATCTCAGTTATCTTTTCCGTGTTCTGCTGCCCGCGCTCAAGTCCGCTGAACATTTCGGTGGTCTCTTCCTCGTCCGCGACTATCCAGCCCAGCATGCCACGGGAAGAGATGCGCGTCTCGTCCGAGATAAAAACTCCGTCCGTCCGGGAGAGCCTGTCTAGGATGGCCCGCTCCTTGCCTATGAAGACCTTCGGATCTAGCTGCTTTTGCAGTATGTCCAGCGCCACGGAGCTGTCGCGCACGTCGATGACCAGCACGTCGTCCGGGTCTATGCCGAGTTCCTCCGCAACTATGTCGGAGATGACGTTCAGGTTACCGCGCTCGAGGCGTATGCCCTGGATGAGCAGCTCGCTCTTGTCCAGCAGGTCGTATTTGTGCCCGTGATCCTCGTCGGACTCGACCTTCACAACGTCCATGTGCATATCCAGCAGCGGCGCGTCTATGATGGCACGGCCCACGCCGACTATGTCCACGCCCAGTCCGCGCAGCTCCTCGAGCTGCGCGAAGCTGACGCCGCCGGCGTATGCGAGCTTCACGTCCCGGTATCCGAATTCTTCCTTCCAGCTCCTGAGCGCCGGGGTTGTCGCTTCCCCGCTCCGATCTCAGCAGCCCGCTGAGCAGGGAGACATCCAGCGTGGCAGAGCTTGTCCACGGGTCCAGCACCACACCATCGATGCCGTCCGTTTCCAGCGCATACTCCATGGCGCTGCGCAGGCTGCGCTCCACCATGGGGCGGGTGGCGCTGGCCTTTTCCGCCTCGGCGTTCTTTACCGAGGTGAACAGCGGCAGATAGTTCCGCTCTTTCCGGGTGTGGAGCAGCCAGGGCTGCAGGCCCTCGGCCCGCTCCTCCGGGATGGGCAGGTGTGCCCAGGGGGCGGCCCCGCTCTGGGGGTCCACCGCCGCATCCAGCGGCACCAGCACCTTGGTCTGCAATTCCAGCGCATAGTTCAGGGCGTTCATCAGGCTCCAGAAATGTTCCTCGTTCTGCTCCCGGTACAGCCGCGCCACGGCCTCCTCCACAAACGGGCAGCCTGTGCCCACCGGCCCGTACTGCGGCGCAGTCCGCTTTTTTCCGCTGCCCACCGGCCGGAAGCGCCGACCGCCCATGTTGTATGCCATTTATCTCACCCTTCTTTTTCATCAATAGGATAAGTATAGCAGGAATCCGCAAATTTCACAATATTTTCCCGCAGGCAGCCGAACGCAGAAACAGCAGGCGGCTGCACATGGCCGTCTGCTGTTCGGTTCACTCTTCTGCCGGTTTCTCCGCATCGTCCAGATAGTCCTCGATGCTGCCGATGCTGTATCGGTTCTCGTTGGCTTTCACGCTCCGTGCACTGGCATCGTAGCAGGCTTCCAGAATGGGCATCACTGGCTGCTGGCCCTCCGGGTCGGTCAGATGTCCGATGGCCCGGGCCTCATAGTAGTTGTCGATGATCTGGTTCACGATCCGTTTGCGGTCACGGAGCGGAGTCTGCAGGTTGGCCAGCAGCTCCTGCCGGATGCCGCAGCTGTTGCTGCCGTGGTCGCCGAACAGGATGTAATACTCCTGCTCGATCTCCAGCGGTGCAGCCTGATGCAGATAATAATCCGCCAGTGTCCTCCGCTTCTTTTCGGTGCTGAAGCCCTTGATCTCCTCCATGCCGCGCGGAAAGAGTTCCGGATGCAGGATCCACATTTCATAGGGCCCCACCGGCAGGTGCAGAGTATCGAATACATCCAGAAAATCCTCCAGCGCAATGCGGATCTCGCCCCGCTCCCATTTCTGAATGGTGCGCTTGTCCCGCCCCAGCATATCCGCAAGCTCCTGCTGGGATCTGCCCGCCACGTTCCGGGCAAAGGCAATGGCTTCCCCGATTCGGTTCCGGTAGTTGGACATATTCTTTCCCTCCTGACACACACTTGTACACCAGGCATTCCAACGTCTGGCGACATAAAATACTTTCCTCTGATAAAAGGATAATGGTTTGTCCCGCCTTCTGTCAAGAGTTGCAAATTCAATCACTTCACGTAAAATTTTTGTTAAATGTGTCATTCAAGCCGGACAGCCGCCTTTTTTGCAGAGATTTTGCCACTCCGTGGGGCATCCGCCCCCTGTCTTAAACAACGTTCGGGCCATTTTGTCCTTTTTCACCTGCCGGAGGCAGCCGGATGTGTCAGGTACACCGCAACACGCAACGCAAAATATTTTTTGCAAAAAATTCCTCTTCGGCAAGTTTTTCCCAGCGCATCCGTTTCCATACACGCAAAAACCGCCCATAGCCGTCTAAAACAGCCATGGGCGGGTACTTTTTCTTTATGCCAGTTTATTCAGCCTTACGGCAACGTAGGGGTCAGGGAGCTTGAGCTCGTCGGCAAGGTCGGCTTCAGATTCGTACTTCTCCGCCGCCATACCCACCACAACGCTGCACACGTCAAAGCGTCCGGCAGGCGAAAGGGCCGTGACCTTGGCTTCTCCATCGGCAATGGCGGTCACCACGCCATCCGCATCCACGGTAACGACACCGGGGTTGCTGCTGACCCATGTAATGGGCACACTGCCGCCGCCTTCCACCGCAACGGTGGCCGTCAGACGTTCCTGGGTGCCCACGGTACGGAGCAGCAGGTCACTCTTGTTCAGGGTCACCTTGCCGATATCCGAAGTCACCGTGACGCTGCACCGCAGAGCCTGGCCGTTGGAGACCATTGCCGTGATGGTGGTGGTGCCCGCCGCCTGAGCCGTGACAAGCCCCTTGTCGCTGACTGTGGCAACCTCAGGGTTGCTGCTCATCCACTGGTAGACATAGAGGAAGGAGTGGTCGCTGTTGGTCAACCGGAGCTGATGGGTGGGGTGCAGGTCATTGTACTGCAGCACAAGGCTCAGGCTGGTGGTATCCAGCGTGGGCTTTTTTCTGGCTGCTTCTTCATTTTTGCGGGTCACGGTCACCTTGCAGGCGGCACGTTCGCCGTGGTCGG
>URDK01000054.1 GCA_900546485.1 uncultured Eubacteriales bacterium | reverse complement strand
TAAACCGAAAATCCGCCAGTGGGTACTCGCTGGCTGTGCTTGCTATCGTAACCCTACCCTCGTATTCTCCCTCTACTAATACTACAATTTGAAACAGAGATTTTGGCTATTTCCATCTAAAAATCTTTAACGTCATGGGCCTTTATCAAAATTTGACACAGAAGAAATTATCACATATACTTAATAGCAGTTAGTTATGGCGAACTGAAGGGAGGAATGGATAGTGCTGACCTATGAAAAACAAGCACTCTCTGGTGCGATTGAAATATTATCACGGTCTGAATTGCCAGATGAATTTGAAGGAACAAAGCTATACGGCTCTCCTGAAGAAGATGAACTGCGGCAGGATTGCAAAATTTTCCGGCTGTCGAATGAAACAGGATATGGACTGATCACTGTTTATCAGGTTTTTCCGGGTATTGAACTTTACTACAACGATATGCACATAGGCTATTGTAACCAAAACCAGGCCACTGCGAAAAATATGATAGAGATTAACCACTGCCTGATTGGACGTTTCGAGTGCAGCTTTGGTGAAAATAGCTGCTGCTATATGGCGGAAGGCGATTTGTCGATCAGCTCCATGATGAAGAAAAAGTCAAATTCGTGTTTTCCGCTGAACCACTATCACGGTATTTCCATCATCATCAATCTGGATGAATTGTTGCCGGAAGTACGGCAAATCATGGAACTATTGAATATTGATTTGCATTACATACAAAAATATATTTGCGAAGGAAACCGTTGCTGCATCATGCGGGCCAATCCGTCTATTGAACATATTTTTTCGGAACTCTATCATGTCCGGGAAAAAAGAAAACCAGGATACATGAAAGTCAAAATACTGGAGCTGCTTCTGTTTTTAAGCGATCTCAATACGGCAGAAGAGGTTTTACAGACGGATTATTTCAATCAAAATCAGGTCTCATTGATTAAAGCAGTAGCATCCTATATTACGGAGGACTTGACAGCACATCATACGATTGAACAGCTTTCCCAGAAATTCGAGATTTCTACAACAGCATTGAAAAAGTGCTTTCGAGGTGTCTATGGAACCTCTGTCTATTCTTATCTTCGTACCTATCGGCTTCAAGTCGCCAAAAAATTGTTGCTGGAAACAGAGTTGTCAGTAACGGAGATTGCAGGCAAAATCGGATATGAAAATCCGAATAAATTCACTTCTGCTTTCAAAGAAGCGTATGGCAGCTCTCCAACGGAGCTCAGAAAGAGTGTCCGTTTGGATAGAAGCGGGTCCGTATGGAGTGGCGAAGAAATCTGAGCTGTATTAAAATATCCTTTGTCAGATAAAAGCAGAAAGCCCGCTTGAAGCTGGCCTATTTTTTGAATAGTGGGTTAGGTACTGCTAACTTTCTGCAAGACAAAGGAGGATTTCCAAATGGAAAATGAAAAATCGACAGGTAACAAGTTCACTGTCAAAGACGCGGCAATCATCGGTATCTTCTGTGCGGTCATGTTCGTTGTATTTATGGTCTATTCGACCCTGACTGGCGCTTCTCTGTTCTATTCCATGATTTTTAACGCCGCCGGTGCGGCACTTATCCTCGCACCGTTCTATGTTTACATGTGCATGAAAGTCGGCAAGCATGGCCCCGCTCTTGTCTACAATATCATGTGGGCGATTATCGCCGGATTGATGATGGGGCCGTTTATGATCCCGTGGTTTTTGGGCGGCGGTATCATCGCAGAGCTTTCCATGTGCGGAAAGGATGCTTACCATGACATTAAGCGTGTATCTATTTCGTGGGTAATTACAGCATTGGTTCGCGCTGCACACGGTATGTCAGAAATCTGGTTTTTCAAAGACGCATTTCTTGCCACTGGCGTCAGTGAGCAGCAGGTTCAGGTTCAGACCCAGTATTACACCGATCCGAAGTATGTTATTTTGAGCCTGGCTGTTACTGTTATTCTGGCCATCCTTGGCTGCATGATTAGCAACAAACTGATTGTAAAGCACTTCAGAAAGAGTGGCGCGATTAAATAAACTATGAGCATGAAATTTGATTTTCGGACCAAATTGCTTGTCATAGTTCTCACTATGTCGCTTGTGGCGGTGCTCACAAGCGACATTTTGATATACACACTTTTGGGTGTCTTGAGTGTGTATCTGATTATTCAGGGCTTTGGCAGGCAGACAATAAAATATCTGATCGTCTGCGGCATTTTTATCGTGTTGAGGCTGCTTTCAGGAGGACAGGGCATTACCATTCTTATGCCGGAAATGTTCCTGTTCATGGTGCTGCGTATTTTGATGATGGTTATGGCTGCGCAGCCCGTGATTGGTATGCCGCCGGGAGAAGTTGTAGCAGTTTTTAAGAAAATCCACGCTCCTGATGGAATTGCCCTGCCCGTAACCTTCATGTTGCGTTTCTTCCCTACTGTGCGCAGTGAATTTTCCGATGTGTTTGCCTCACTTCGGCTGCGAAAACTGTTGTCATGGAAACACCCTTTGGACGCAATGGAGTATATTGTTACGCCTGTTATTTTCCGTTCATCCAGAATAGCTGAAGAACTCGCAGCTTCTGCTGAAAGCAGGGGGATTTCCAATCCGGGAAAACATACCTGCCGCAGGAAGATAGAATTTCAAAAAAGAGATTGGATTATGTGCGTGGTTGCTGTTTGCGTAACCGCACTCTATTTTGTGCTGGAAAGGACGGTAGCATAATGATAAATGATAAAGCAAGGCGATCCGTTATCCAGTTTGAAGATGTATCTTTTGAATATCCGGGAGCCGAAACAGAAAGTATCCATCATATCAGCCTCGATATAAAAAAGGGCGAGTTCCTTGTTCTGACTGGCGGGAGCGGCTGCGGAAAAACAACTTTAACACGATTGATAAACGGGTTAGCTGAACAATTTTACGAAGGGACGCTGAAAGGGCGAGTCACACTGCTGGGACGCAGCATATCGGAATATCCTCTGTATGAAATCGGGAAAAAAGTAGGTTCAATCTTTCAAGATCCAAAGAGCCAGTTTTTTGCCAGTATTACAGAGGATGAAATTGCGTTCGGGTGTGAAAACTATGGCGTTCCGTATGAAGAACTGGATGGACGGGTTTCAAGTGCGATCAAACGTATTAACGGAGATATGCTGCGGGGGAAAGAAATTTATCCGATGTCCAGCGGAGAAAAACAGAAAATAGCGGTGGCCTCCGTCAATGCTGTTGACCCGGAAATTTATGTGTTTGATGAACCTTCGGCCAATTTGGATATGTATTCCGTTGAGGCGCTTAAAAATTTGATGGGTGGACTAAAAGCGGAAGGCCACACAATCATTGTTGCTGAACACCGGCTTTATTATCTTACTGACCTTGCAGACCGTTTTCTTTATATGGAAAACGGGAGCATAAAAGAAGAATGGACGGCGGGAGAACTGCTCTCTATTCCAGAAGAAAAAAGACGAGCCATAGGAATACGGGCGGCAGATTTACACCATATTGAAGTAGATATTCCCCCTACAAAAGAAAAAGATATGACGATGGAGGTAAAGGATTTGGCGTTTTCCTATCGCAAACATCCGGTTTTCCACGATATATCTTTTCGGGCGTATGCTGGCGACCTGATTGCGATTGTAGGCCATAACGGAATAGGGAAAACTACTTTGTCGAATATTCTTTGTGGTATGCAAAAGGAAAAAGAGGGTCAGGTCATATATAACGGGACAAAGGTATCTAAAGGCAAAAGGAAAAATTTTGCCTACTTTGTTATGCAAAATACAGATTGCCAGTTGTTTGGGGACAGCGTAGAAGAAGAACTGCTATTAAACGGAAAAGGCAGTACCCAGGAGCAACGCGATGATCTGCTAAAATTATATGGCTTGTTTGAATGGAAAGAACGGCATCCTGCTACTCTTTCCGGCGGGCAGAAACAGCGGCTCGCTCTCGCTGTATCGGATTGGATAGATACCCCCGTTTTGATTTTGGATGAGCCTACCAGCGGTCTTGATTTCAAAAATATGATGAGAATATCGGAGCATTTGAAAGCTCTGGCGCAAAAAGGAAAGACCATTTTAATCATTACCCATGATTATGAATTTGCTGCTATGACTTGTAATCGGGTTCTGCATTTTGTTGATGAAGGTCATGTAGAAACATTCTCATTACAGGAAAATCTTCCTCGATTATATTCCTGTCTGATGTGTCAATGAGTTGTGTGTCTGATTGGATAGATATGCTCTGTATGGAGTGGCAGAAATAACTAAATGATTTTATGATAATAGACGGGTTAGAAGTTACTAACCCGTCTATTACTACGAAAGGAGCCTTGCTTATGGAGAAGCAAAAAAATGGAGAGCTGTCCAGAATGTTCGGATATGCAGGGAAATTCCATGCTTTGACCGTTTTGGGATGTGTCCTCTCCGGGATTAGTACCATTTTATCTATGCTGCCTTTTGTTTGTATTTGGCTTGTTATCCGTGATTTAATCCAGGCGTTTGCCGCCGGGGATATATCTCTTGCAACGGAAAGCACCCATTATGCGTGGATGGCGGTTGTGTTTGCGGCAGCAAGCATTTTAATTTATTTTATCGCCCTGAACTGTACTCATCTGGCGGCGTTTCGTACAGCCACCAATATGAGAAAATCTGCAATCCATCATATCGTGACGCTGCCGTTGGGGTATTTCAGCCAAAATGCAAGCGGACGGCTCAGAAAAATCATTGATGATAATGCAGGCCTTACAGAAGGATTTCTGGCCCATCAGCTTCCCGATCTGACCGGAGCCGCAGTTATGCCGGTCGCCGTCATTATTTTGATTTTCCTTTTTGACTGGCGGCTGGGAATTTGCTGCCTGATACCTATGGGAATCAGTGTCATCTTTCTAAAACAGATGATGGGCGGAGATAATGCGCAGTTTATGGGCAAGTATATGACTGCACTGGAAACGATGAATAAAGAAGCTGTGGAATATATTCGCGGTATTCCTGTTGTAAAAGTATTTCAGCAGACTATTTATTCCTTCAAAAATTTTCACGCTGCAATAGAAGAATACGAAAAATTTGCTTCCGGGTATGCCTTAAAATGCCGTATTCCTCTTACTGGATTTACAGTAACACTGAACGGCACATTTGTTTTACTTATTCCAGTCGCCATGTTTATTTTGTCCGGGGTCAGCGGCCAGGCGGCTTATGAAAATGTTGTGATGGATTTTCTGTTTTACAGTTTGTTTACTCCGGTCTGTGCAACTATGATGAACCGTATCATGTTTGCCAGCGAGCAGCTTATGGCGGCTAAAAGCGCAGTCAACCGGGTGGATGAAATTTTGCAGGAACAGCCATTGAAGGAGCCGGAACAGCCCCTGATCCTGGCAGACGCTTCGATTGTGTTTTCGGATGTTTCCTTCGCCTATCCAGGTGCCAAAGAGAAGGCCTTAGACCATATCAGCTTTGAGGTTCCGACAGGAAAAACAGTGGCGCTCGTTGGTGCCTCTGGCAGTGGTAAAAGTACAGCGGCAAGCCTCATTCCCCGATTTTATGATGTTCAATCAGGTTCTGTTACGATTGGCGGCGTGGATGTACGCAATATCGAGAAGCAGGAACTGATGAAAAGAGTTGCTTTCGTATTTCAGAATACCCGTTTGTTCAAGGACACCTTGCTGAATAATATTAAGGCGGCCCGCCCGGACGCGACCAGAGAAGAAGTCCTGAAAGCAGCCGATGAAGCACAATGCAAGGACATTATTGACCGGCTCCCGGATGGGCTTGATACGCTCGTTGGAACAGGAGGCACATATCTCTCAGGAGGCGAAAATCAAAGGATTGCTCTTGCAAGGGCAATCTTAAAAGACGCCCCTATTATTGTACTGGATGAAGCCACAGCATTTGCAGATGCCGAAAATGAACATCAGATACAGCTCGCTTTTGAGCGGCTGACCCAAAACAAAACGGTTCTGATGATTGCCCACCGGCTCTCTACGATACAAGACGCAGACCTTATCCTGGTGTTCAAGGAGGGGCAGATTGCAGAAAGAGGTACGCATGAAGAATTGGTAGCCTTAAATGGTATTTATTCTTCTATGTGGAAGGATTACCAAACCTCGATTGCCTGGAAGGTCGGAAAGGAGGATGAGCAGCATGATTAAGGCGTTAAAAAAGAAGTATGCGTTAAGCGATCAGGGTGCAAAAGACCTGATAAAAGGGATCGTTTATTCGGTGCTGGCCAATATCAGCCTTATGTTTCCTGTTATTCTTCTGGCTATCGTCCTCAATCAGCTTCTTGCGCCTGTTTTGGGAGCGAGTGCGCCAGAGATCAGTGCCGCCGTTTACACTGTGATTGGAATTGTGATTTTAGCTGTTGTTTTTATTTTTCATTATTGCCAGTACACCGCAGCATATCTCGGAACGTATGACGAAAGCGCAAGGAGGCGTATCGGTCTTGCGGAAAAATTGCGCACCCTTCCGCTGACCTTCTTCCACCAGCGTGATCTTGCTGACCTGACAAGCACTATTATGGGAGACTGTGCAAACTTTGAGCACGCATTTTCCCATACGGTTCCGCAATTCTTTGGAGCAGTTATCTCTACGGGGATTGTTTGTATCGGTTTGCTGATTTTCAACTGGCAAATGGGCCTGGCTCTTCTCTGGGTAGCCCCGATTTCATTTGCAATCGTTATTCTGTCACGGAAATGGCAGGAAAAACTCAGCAAAAAGCACATGAACGCAAGACTGGAGCTTGCAGAAGGCATTCAGGAGTGCTTGGAAACCGTACAGGATATAAAGGCTTGCAATCAGGAAGAAGATTATCTTCGCAAATTGGACGCAAAGATGGATGCTGCGGAAAAAGCACAGATTTCATCCGAAATGACAACGGCAAGTCTGCTGACAACCGGCCAGATGTTTTTACGGCTCGGTTTGGCAACGGTGATTGTAGTAGGTAATAGTCTTGTGGTAAGTGGAGATACCTCTCTGTTTACCTATATCCTGTTTTTGATTGCTGCCTCACGCCTCTACGATCCACTTTCCGGGGCGATGTCAAATATGGCGGAGCTGTTTTCTGTACAGCTTCAGGTAAACCGCTTGAAAGAAATAGAGGAATACCCGGAAGAAACCGGCGAGAAGAATATCCATACAAACGGGTACGATATTACATTCGATCATGTCCAGTTTTCTTACGAAAAGGGCAAACCGGTACTGAGGGATGTTTCGTTTACTGCAAAACAGGGACAGGTCACAGCATTGGTTGGCCCGTCCGGCGGCGGCAAAAGTACAGTCGCAAAACTGGCAGCCAAATTTTATCCTCTGGACGGAGGAAGAATACTGTTGGGCGGAACCGATATTGCTCCGCTAAATTCAACCATGTTGATGAAAAACTTTTCTATCGTTTTTCAAGATGTTGTGCTGTTTAATAACACCATCATGGAAAATATTCGTGTCGGTAAAAAGGACGCAACGGACGAGGAAGTGGTTGCCGCAGCTAAAGCAGCGCAGTGTGATGAATTTATTTCAAAATTGCCGGACGGCTATCAGACGGTAATCGGAGAAAATGGTTCAACACTATCTGGCGGTGAGTGCCAGCGCCTTTCTATCGCACGCGCTCTTTTGAAAGACGCTCCTGTTATTCTTCTGGATGAAGCTACTGCTTCTCTTGATGTAGATAACGAAACTGAAATTCAAAACGCAATATCCAGGCTGGTAAAAGGCAAGACGGTTCTTATAATCGCTCACAGAATGAGGACGGTGGAGTCTGCTGATAACATCGTTGTATTGTCAGATGGTATTGTAGCCGAAAACGGAACTCACGAAGAACTTATGAAAGAAAATGGCCTATATCGTAGACTGGTCGATTTGCAGACAGCTTCTGCAAATTGGAAGTTAAGCGTTTAATTCGTAATAAGGAGGTACTGATGAAACTTCATGCGTCCGGGGAGGACTATCTGGAGGCTATCCTTGTTCTCCATAAGAAGATGGGCATGGTGCGCTCCGTGGATGTCGCCCGGCACCTGGAGGTCACAAAGCCCAGCGTGTGCCATGCGGTGGTGACCCTGCGGGACGGGGGCTTCCTGACGATGGACAGCGACTATTTCCTGCATCTGACCGATGTGGGGCGGGAAGTGGCGGAGCAGATCTACGAAAAGCACCGCTTTTTCACCGACCGGCTGATTGAAGCCGGCGTAGACCCGGAAACGGCGGAGCGGGACGCCTGCCGAATGGAGCACGTCATCAGCCAGGAGTCCTTCGAGCATCTGCGCGATGCCTATAAAACAAAAAATGAATAATCTGCCCGCATAGCAAACGGGTGAAACAGTAACGCGGCCGGGCACATCGAACCCGACCGCGTTACTCGTCTTTCTGGAAGGCTTCCGCCTGTTTGCAGAGCGCGATAAATTTTTCAATCTCTGCTTCGCTTTTCCCGGCAAAGAAGTCCACGACTGTTTTCGAGACTGTCTGATTTACCATTTCCGGGAAGATGGCGGCGTCCACGCTGATATTCAATTCTTTGGCGACAAGGACCACCGTTTCAAATTTCGGATTACTCTGGCAGGTCTCCAAATCTATGATCGTGCGGGGGTTCATACCGAGGCGTTCAGCCAACTGCTTCTGCGTCAGATGCTGCCGCTTCCGTTCTGACCGCACCTTCCATGCAAATAGATCCAGCGGATTGTTCACTGCACATCACCTCTACATCATTGTAGGGTGTGCTTCCGCTCATATAAATAACCATAGAACTCATGTAAAGTGAGTTATAACTCATATTTCGGAGTAAAGGGAGATATGGATGAGAGTGCCAACACAAAGGAGGTCAAAATAAGGCGGGGTTTACCGTTTGTACGGCGGACGCCCATGCCACTACGAAAAATATACCAATAACGCAACAGCGAGCCACGCTCATGAAAGTGAGTCGTGGCTCGCTTTTTATATACTGTGGCTCATATTTCGCAAACCCCGTCTCTTTGAGTGCCTGGGCGTGGGCTGCCGCTCCCCGCCCCGTTTCGTTCCGGCCTATCAACCCGAACGAAACGAAAGGAGCCAAGTATGAGCGGCAAAAAATTTTTTCAGATAGATCCCGAAAACCGGCCAAACCGGACCACTCGTGAACGAGTAGTGAGCGAAAGGGGAAGAAAAGAACTGCCTCCCGGCACGAAGGGAGGTGAGAACTTGAAACCTGACCGCCACTACGAGCACAAGCAGTACGCCTTTGACAGCTACTGCAAGAAGGTGCTGAAATGCGAGGCGTGCAACGGCTATCGCCAGATCAGCCGACGCCAGAAGCGTTTCGCGTCTTTGGAGGAGCTGTCCGAGGCCGAAATGGCCCAGCTTGCGGTTTATGACCGCTACTCGTGGGAGTACACGACCTTCCCTGTGGGAGGGGCTGTGATCCTGATCGAGGATGACCGGCTGGCCGAGGCGCTTCTGGGGCTGTCCCAGGAGGACCGGGAAATCTTTATGATGCACTGGTTCCTGCGGATGACCGATGAACAGATCGCCAAGTACATGGATAAGGCCCGCCGGACGGTCAACACCCGCAGGCATAAAGCCTATCGGCTGCTGAAGGAGCTGATGGGAGGTGAAGCGGATGACTAAATCTGCGTGCACGCGGGCATCGCTGATCCCTTACCCGGTGATCGCTGCCGCTGTCGGAGGAGACCCTGAAGCGGTGAGCCGGGTAGTCCGACATTACTCCGGCTACATCGCCGCGCTGTCTACACGGACGAGCTATGGCCCTGACGGCTATCCCCGTCCCCAGGTGGACGAAGATCTGCGCGGTCGGCTGGAAGCAAAGCTGATTATTTCCATCCTGGATTTTGACCTGAACTGATCCAGGACCGAGCGCTGCGTGTCCCCCTTTCCATGCGGTGCCCCTGTATAGCTCCTTGACAAAGAAAGCCCGGCGGGAGGCCTCCGGTGCAGTATAAGGCAGACGGATACGATCTGTCTGCGTGGAGCCGGTCGGCCGGTGCGCCAAGACCCTGTTGCAAGTCCGCAGGACGGGACCCCTGCTAAACAGGTGAGCGACAAAACCGGATCGTAAAACAGGTGTGGCAGCCTGTGGGCGAGGATACGCAGGCAGGATAATGAGACTCGCGCATTGGACGCCCGCAAAGCATCGTGCGCCGCACCCATCAGCATGGGCCGGGGTGAAATTCCCGTGGAGCTGTGCCAGCAGCCGTCCGTTTTCTGCCTCTTTCTTTTTACAATCATTCTGTTGCTTTGAGTTTATGGATAGTTCGTAAACTTTTCGATTAGCAGCAGACAAACCCGGAATGGCGCGTTAAAATGAGGATAGGCAAATTATGACCTTCCTTCTACGCGCCGTTCTTGTTTTAGAAAGGGGGCTGCCATGTCGCAAGCATGGAACGGTACGAAGAAGGAGTCCCCGGAACGTAGAACCTATACGGTAGAGGACATTACTCAGATCCTGGGTATTGGCCGCACATCCGCTTATCTTCTCGTGAAGGAAGGACACTTCAAGATCGTACGAATTGGCAACGCCATACGGATTTCCAAGCGGTCATTCGATGAGTGGCTGGAGTCGCTCGACCTATGACTTAGAAAGGAAGTATCGCTATGGCATCGATTATCAAACGGAAAAAGAATTATTCCATCGTCTACAACTATACGGACGAGAACGGTGAGACCCGGCAGAAATGGGAGACCCGCACCTCTTACCAGGACGCATTGAAGCGCAAAGCGGAGGTGGAGAACCAGCAGTTCACGGGGACCTTCCTTCCGCCCAGCAACCAGACCATCGCAGAATTTCTTTTGGACTTTGTTTCTCTCTATGGGGAAAAGAAGTGGGGCGTGTCCATGTACGACAGCCAGAATTCGCTGATCTCCAACTACATCAACCCCATCATTGGAGATTTGAAGGTGCAGGAGGTCACGCCGCGGGTGGTGGACAAGTACATCCAGACCCTGCAGAAAACCCCGGCAGTGAATACCAGGACCCATCACGCAAAGACGGATCTGGTCACCAACGCCACCATCGAGAAGATCATCAAACTCCTGCGCTGCGCCTTCAAGCAGGCGGTACGGTGGGAGCTGATCGCCAAGAACCCCTTTGAAAATGTGATCCTGCCCAAAACGGAGTACAAGAAGCGGGACATCTGGACCGCCGATATGATCCGCACCGCTTTGGATCAGTGTACGGACAGCAAGCTCTATGTGGCGATGAACCTGTCCTTTGCCTGCTCTCTGCGCATGGGTGAGATCCTGGGCCTGACCTGGAACAACGTCCACATCTCCGACGAGGATATTGCCGATGACAACGCCTATGTTTTCATCGACAAGGAGCTGGCGCGGGCCTCCAAGCGGGCCATTGAGATGCTGGGGCAGAAGGATGTCTACCACATCTTTACGCCGCTGTTTCCCAACACCAGCACAAGAGTGATCTTGAAAAAGCCCAAGACCGATTCCAGTATCCGCAAGGTATGGCTGCCCAAGACGCTGGCCTACATCCTGCGGGAATGGAAAAACGCCCAGGATGAGCTTCGCGGATTTCTCGGTGACGAGTACCAGGATTTTGACCTGGTGGTGGCGCTGCCCAATGGGCGCCCCTGCGAGGACCGCATCATCCTGAAGGAGTTTGAGAAGCTGCGGGAAAAGGCAGGGCTGCCCAGAGTGGTCTTTCATTCCCTCCGTCATTCCAGCACCACCTACAAGCTGAAACTGAACCACGGCGACCTGAAGGCCACCCAGGGTGACACGGGCCATGCGGAGATCGACATGATCACCAGCGTGTATGCGCATATCCTGGATGAGGACCGCAAGATCAACGCCCAGAAGTTCGAGAGCGCCTTCTACGCAAATCCCAACCTGCGCGCAGTTCGTCCCCCGGAGGAGCCGAAGGAACCGGCACCGGCGACGCTCGATCTGGAGGCCCTGGTGGAACAGCTCCGGCAGTCACCGGAACTGGCAAACACCCTGGCTGCGCTGCTCTCGGCGGCACCGGGCGGCAGGTAGGTCCGAAAATTCCAATTAGCAAAGATAGGATTTTTCTTAGCAGGAACGTGGAAATCGTTCGTTTCTTCTTAGCAGGATATACATTTGCAGCGCATAAAATTCTCCCGGCTTTATTGGAACGAAAAATCCGGGAGAAGAAAAAATAAACGCTGCAAACCGGCGAAAAACGGCTTGCAGCGGTGTTTTTGGCGTCCCAGAGAGGACTTGAACCTCCGACCCCGCGCTTAGGAGGCGCGTGCTCTATCCAACTGAGCTACTGAGACTTATACAAAAAATATTCAATTTTCGGCTCCAGCCGGATTCGAACGAACTGCCGCTTAGGAGGCGGACCCTCTATCCTGGTGAGGTACGGGGGCTCAGAGCTTTAGTATTTTACCCCATTTGTGCGGCCTTGTCAACACGCCGCGCGCATAAAAAGAGGCGGAGCTCTCGCTCCGCCTTTCGCTTATCTTCTCCTGCGGGAGGTGCGATGGTCGGAATACATCTTGTTATCCGCCATGCGGCTGTCCGACTCCTGCATGAACTGCTTGAGCTTATCCTCAAAGCTCACGTCTCCGGTGGGCCCGTTCGCGCGGGGCACGGCCTGGCGAGGCCCGCCGTACTGCCTGGGCTGCTGCGCCGATGCCGCCGGTCTGGGCGGACGCCTGTCCTGCCGCTGCTGCGGCGCAGGGTCCTCCGCTTTCTTGATGGACAGGTTGATCTTCCCGTCGTCGCCGATGCCGATGATCTTGACCTTCACCGTCTGCCCGTCCTGGACATAGTCGTGCACGTCATTCACAAAGGTATTCGCGATCTCCGAAATGTGTACCAGTCCGCTTTTGCCTTCCGGCAGGGCCACAAACGCGCCGAACTTGGTTATGCCAGTGACCTTGCCCTCGATTACCATTCCCACCTGAAGCTGCATATGTGCTCTTTATCCCCCTGTATTTAATTGCTGGTGCTTCCCTCTGAATTTTCCCCGCCTGTACAGCCGAGCCCCAGCCGCTCCCGGGCCATGCGCTCTATTGTCTCTTCCTCCGTCTCGGAGGACGCCTGTGCCGTGAGGCGCGCGTTCTCGCTCTCAAGCGCGCCGGCCTCGGCGAGGAGTTCGTCCCGATAGGCTTCGTACTCCGCTGCTTCCGCCTTCGTCGAGGCCAGGCTCGCCAGCGCGTACAGCGAAAGCGCCGCCACTATCAGCAGAGTAACTATACCTGCCCTTGCGTTCTTCAAGGCGGCCACCCCCTTCGGGGCTTATTCCGCCGCGGCGGGACGGCCCTCGGCGGTTTTTCATCATTGTAAACCTTGTGCGAAATTTTGGGAAGATATTTTTTTGAAAAAATTTGTTTTTTTGGAGTTTTGACAAGCACCTGAGCCCCGGTGCGGCCGCTTTACACAGCCATTTGACAACAAAACTGAAAAAACGCAGCGCCAGAGGCGACAGCGTGAGCGCGTAGAGGCCCCAGCCGCAGCCCGTGCAGCAGAGCATAAAGGCCCTCAGGCTCCCCTCGCCCGGGCCGAGCCCGAAGCTGAAGAGCGCGAACGCCATGACAGCGCAGAACAGCACATCTGCCGTCGCGGTCAGCGCCCGGCGGGCCTTCCCGCTCCCCGCGCTCAGCCGCAGCGCCTTGAACGCGTCGTAAATAATTCCCAGCCCGACGCCCAGCAGGAGGGCCAGGCCCGCCTGCACGGCCTGGGCGTACACCGGCATTTCCATCGGCTCAGCCGAACAGCCGGCTCCAGAAGCCGCCCGCCGGGGAGGCCTCCTCATAGCTGAGGTCGCTCACCTTTCCCTCAACGCACAGCTCCCCCGTGTCGAGGCTGAGCTTGCCTATGTGCAGCCCCTCCCCCACCACGGTCAGCTCTCCCTTCACCGTGTGCATGACTATCCTGTCCTCGTCAAAGCTCAGCACGTCGCTGACCCCCGTGACCGAGAGCCTCGCGCGCTCATCCAAAACTATGCGGTGCGGCTTCGCGGCCGCGGCCGTCTTGTCCTCGTAGCCCATGCCTTCACGCTCCTCTCATGAGCAGTCTATGCGGACAGGCCGTGAGAAAACGCTCTGCTTTTGGGAGCTTTTGCCGAAGGTATTGACTCCGGTTTTGAATGTGTTATGTTAACTGGTGAGGTGATTCATATGCAGCTGAAAAAGGCCTTGCTGCTGCTCGGCGCACTGGGGCTTGTGGCGGCGGCTAACCTGAGGCTGGTGTACAGTGTGAGCGTGGACGGACAGCCGCTCGAGGGCAGCTGGACGCGGCAGGACCTGGAGAACGCACAGCGTGCGGCGTACGCAGCGGCCGAGGAGGTCTCGCGCACTGAGACTGCGTTGCCGGAGCTTGAAACGGAGGCCCGGCTCTCGCTTCTGCCGGCGCACGGTGAAGTCGCGGAGCTGACGGAGGCGATACTCTACTCTGCGGAGGGCGTGGACAAGGCCTGGGCGGTCAGCGTGGACGGAGTGGAGCTGGGCAGTGTCACGGACATTTCGGCGCTCTCGGAGACGCTGGAGGTCATCATAGGCACGCAGATACCGCACACGGCGGTGAGCGCCGGCTTTGAAACGGACATCGCCATCCGGGCCGTCGCGATACCCGAGGGCACAGACAGCGACCTCTCGGAGCTCTCCGGAGCCATACGCGGTCTTGCGCGCGTCTACTATGTCACGCCCGACGGCGCTCAGCGCTACGCCTGACGCCGCGTTTGTTCCTCCCCCACTAAGAGCGCGTGGGCGTCGAGAACGGCACGCATATCCTCGGGCAGCGGCGCCTCGGCGCTTACCGTCTCGCCGGTCAGCGGGTGGATGAGCGTGAGCCGCGACGAGTGCAGCGCGGTCCGGGCTATCTCGGCGCTCACGCGGCCGTAGAGCCGGTCGCCGAGTATTGGGCAGCCTATGGCGGAGAGGTGGACACGTATCTGGTGCGTCCTGCCCGTCTCCGGCCGGAGCCGGAGCAGCGCCAGAGCGCCGTCTGAGGCAAGAGTCTCGTACGCGGTCACAGACGGCGCACCGTCAGGCCGGACGCAGAAGCGCTTTTCCTCCCCGCGCCGGCCTATGGGCAGGTCGATGACGCCCGAGGCGGGCTCCGGCGCGCCGACCGTTATGGCGAGATACTCGCGCCGCAGCCCCTCCGTGTGCAGCAGACGGCGCAGCCGGTCGTGCATGTATCCGGTCTTGGCGGCGCACATCACGCCCGTCGTGCCCCGGTCCAGCCTGTTCACGGGGTGGAAGGGCGCGGCGGTGCCGAGATAGGCCGCGACGGCGGAGCCGACGGTGGGCTCCCCGTGTTCGGAGCGGCCGTGCACCGCCATATCGGCGGGCTTGTTTATAATAAGTATGTCCTCGTCCTCCCAGAGCACGGCAAGACGGGGCCCGGAGGGCGCGAAGGCGCCCTTTTTCTCGTCCCCGACCTCAACGCTGAGCACGTCGCCCGTGCGGACGGGGTCGAGCGTCTTGGCGGGCCGGCCGTTGAGCAGCACCGCGCCCTCGCGGTGGCGCAGCCTCGTCACCAGGCCCGCGGAGAGGCCGAGCTGGCCCTGCAGTATACTGCGTATGCGCCGCCCGTCGAACTCGGGAGGGACGGTGTAGCTGAGTCTGCGGCTCACAGCGCGGCAAGGGCAGTCTCGTAGGCGGCCCTGGTGCGGGAGTCGAAGCAGACCATGCGCACGCGCTCTATCTCAGGGTGGGCCTCAAGACTCTCGAGTATGGCGCGCAGCGCAACTGCGGCGGCCTTGTCCACGGGGTAGCCGTAGACGCCGGTGCTTATGGACGGGAAGTCCACGGTCTTGCAGCCGTACTGCGCCGCGAGGTCGAGGCAGGAGCGGTAGCAGCCCGCGAGCAGCTCGCTCTCGCCGTGATTGCCGCCGTGCCAGACGGGGCCGGGAGTGTGCAGGACGTACTTGGCGGGCAGCTTATATCCCTTCGTTATCTTGGCCTTGCCGGTCTCACAGCCGTGCAGCGTGCGGCACTCAGCCAGCAGCTCCGGACCCGCGGCGCGGTGGATGGCTCCGTCCACTCCGCCGCCGCCGAGCAGCGAGGTGTTCGCCGCGTTCGCAATGGCATCCACGTGCGAGCGCGTGATATCGCCCTCTATTATTTCAATTCGTTCTTTCATGCGATTTGCCTCCTTTGCGAGCCCATTTTACCACAACGCTGCACAAAATTAAATGAAAAAGACCTAGACCTACAAATGATATTTTTCCTTTCTCTTGTAATCGCTCGCACTAGTGTGATATTATATTAAAAAATAACGGACAACACGGTGAGTTAAATCCGTGACACTCCGGTGATTGGAGTTTGGGGGTGTGAGAACGCAATGGAGAGAGCAGGCAGCAGCAAAAGAACATGGATGAAGTACCGTCACCGCATTGTGCGAAATATCGCATATGCGGTGATGTATCCTTATACGAGGCTGAAATATAACATAAAAGTTGAACGTTTCAAGGAGCAGGGCGACAGGCCCTACCTGATACTGATGAACCACCAGACGGCCTTCGACCAGTTTTTTGTCGGCATGGGCTTCCGCGGCCCGGTGTACTACGTGGCAAGCGAGGACCTCTTTTCAAACGGTTGGATATCCACGCTTCTGCGCTGGCTGGTGGCGCCGATTCCCATAAAAAAGCAGACCTCCGACGTCTCGGCGGTCAAGACCTGCATCCGTGTTGCGAAGGAGGGCGGCACCATCGCCATCGCCCCCGAGGGCAACCGTACATACAGCGGACGCACCGGCTATATGAACCCGGCCATCGCCTCGCTCGCGAAGATGATAAAGCTGCCGATAGCGCTCTACCGCATCGAGGGCGGCTACGGCGTACACCCGCGTTGGAGCGACGTAGTTAGGCGCGGCAAAATGCGCGCCTACGTCTCCCGCGTCATAGAGCCCGAGGAATACGCGGCGATGTCCAAAACGGAGCTCTTTTCACTCATTGAGAGCGGCCTCGCGGTGGACGAGGGCATAGCGGACGGTGTTTTCGAATCCGACCACCGCGCCGAATATCTGGAGCGGGCCATGTACGTCTGCCCCTGGTGCGGGCTCTCCGAGTTCGAGAGCCATGGCAACGAGATAGAGTGCCTGCGCTGCCACAGAAAGATAAACTACGGCGCAGACAAGCGCCTCACCGGCGTGGGCTTCGACTTTCCCTTCGAGTTTGTCGCCGGCTGGTACGACTACCAGGAGGACTTCGTCCGCGCCCTGGACCTTGACAAATATCTCAGCGAGCCCATGTATCGCGACAGTGCTAGGCTCTCCGAGGTCATTTTGTACAAGCGCAAGCAGCCGCTGCGCGAGGAGGCCTCCATCAGCCTCTACGGCGACAGGATAGTGATAGACGAGGGAGACGAAGACGCGCTCACCCTCCCTTTCTCAGAACTCGAGGCGCTCTCGGTACTCGGTCGGAACAAGCTCAATATCTATCACGGAGAAAAGCTGTATCAGCTTAAAGGCGGCAAGAGATTCAACGCGCTGAAATACGTGAACATCTATTACCGCCATAAAAATATCAGCAAAGGTGATGAAAATGGAAAATTTCTGGGACTTTAGTGTATGGAGCGGCTTCAATCTGGCCGCGGTGCTGCTGGTCAGTCTGCTGGCCGCAAACGTTTTGAAGAAATCCATCCATTTTCTTCAGGCGTCGCTGATACCCACCTCCGTGCTGGGCGGCGGAATATTGATAGTTGTAGCCGGGCTGTACAAGCTCGCCACCGGTGTCAACATGTTTGAGACCGAGTTCTTCGGCGGGGACGGCATAAATACGCTCGAAATCATCACATACCACACCCTGGCCCTGGGCTTCATCGCCTCGGCCTTCAAGCCCTCCAAGACGAAGCTGACCAAGAAACGTACCGTGGAGATATTCAACACGGGCGTGACCACGGTTTCGACCTACCTGCTTCAGGGCATTTTCGGCCTTGCTATATCCATAGTCGCCGCGCTCATCGTCACGGACTTCTTCCCGGCGGCGGGGATACTGCTGCCCTTCGGCTACGGCCAGGGTACCGGCCAGGCGCTCAACTACGGCGGGATATTTGAAAACGACTTCGGCTTCGAGGGCGGCAAGAGCTTCGGCCTCACCATCGCGGCTCTGGGCTTTCTGAGCGCCAGCATAGGCGGCGTCATCCACCTGAACATCCAGAAAAAGCTCGGCCGCATAAAGGTCTTGCACAAAGAGGAAAAGGCACTGCGCTCCGAGGATATACAGTCCGACGACGAGATACCCATGCAGGAGAGCATAGACAAGCTCACCATACAGATCGCGCTCATCGCCGTGGCGTATATGCTGGCCTACCTGCTGATGGGTGCGCTGGGCGCGCTGCTGCCCAACATGAAGTCGGTCATCTTCGGCTTCAACTTCCTGCTCGGCGTGCTGACGGCCACGCTGGTAAAGCTGGTGATGGGCTGGCTCAAGAAGAAGGGCGTCATCAAAAAGGAGTATACGAACAGCTTCCTCATGACCCGCGCGAGCAACTTCTTCTTCGACATAATGGTCGTTGCCGGCATCGCGGCGATACGCTTCAGCGTGCTCAAGGACTACTGGGGAATCATAATCATCATGGGCGTCGTGGGCCTGGTGATAACCTATGTATACAACGCCTTAGTGGCGAAGTCCCTGTTCCCTGAATACCATGAGGAGCAGTTCCTCGCCATGTACGGCATGCTGACCGGCACAGCCAGCACCGGCGTCATCCTCCTGCGTGAGATAGACGGTGATTTCAAATCCCCGGCCATGGACAATCTGGTTTATCAGAACTTCCCGGCCATAGTCTTCGGCTTCCCGATGATGCTGCTGGCTACCTTGGCGCCGGTAAAGCCTGTGCTCACGCTCATCATTCTCGTCGTATTCTTCGCGGTGATGAACCTCATTTTGTTCCGCAGCCGGATATTTAAACGGCGACGGGTTAAAAACTGAAAAAACAAGGGCCTGGACGCTGCCGCGTCCGGGCCCTTTGCCATCGTATGCGCAGATAGAAAAAGGACCGCGAT
>URDK01000053.1 GCA_900546485.1 uncultured Eubacteriales bacterium | reverse complement strand
TACCTCCGCCCGAAAGCCCGGGGCGAGGGCTTCACCACCGAAAAGGCCGACGCCTGCCTCACCTACGCCGACGGCCGCCCGCCCGTCACCCGGGCCAAGGACGTCACCGCCGCCGTGGTAGACATCATCGGGCTGGATTACAACCAGTTCTCCCAGATCGCCATGATCGCCCAGGGGCAGTTCACCCGGCTGCTCAACGCTTCCACCGAGGAGCGCAGCCGCATTTTCCGCAAGCTGTTCCGCACCCAGCGCTACCAGAAACTGCAGGAAGCACTGGCCGAGGAGAACTCCGCCCTCACAGCCCGACGCGCCGCCGCCGGGGCGCAGGAGCGTGCCCGGCTCCACAGTCTGGGTGCCGGCGTCGGCAGGGCTGCTCATGGCGCAGACCATTATACTGGATATAGCGGGGGTGGAGCTGTGAAAAAGGCTGTTTCCGCAGCCCTGGCCCTCTGTTTCCTCCTGCTTTCGGCCTGCGGCGGGGTGGAGAATGTCAGCGCCCGTGACAGGGCTGAGAGCGAGTTTAGCAGGATAGTCTCCCAGGCCGTATCGGCGATAGAGCGAGTACGGCGCGACGAGCTTTCCAAGGCCACGCAGCCCTTTGACAGCGCGGACGCGTACAAGGGTGAGATAGACGTCTCCGACGAGGAGCTGGAATACCTGGACGCGGTGGGAGATTACATAGTCGAGTCCATGCCCGAGGGTCTTTCGGCCTACGACCAGTACCGCTACCTTGGCTACGTGCTCTCGCTCTGCGCCGAGTACGACTACGAGCTGCACGAGGATACGCTCAACGAGACGCCCTACGGCGCACTCATCGAGGGCAGGGCGATCTGCATGGGTTACACGAATACGATGCTCTGGCTCTGCGAAAAGGCAAACCTGCGCTGCTCTGCCATAAGCGGCTACGCCAGCTGGAACGGCGAGGAGCACGGCTGGAATCTTGTTTACCTTGAGGATGGCAGCTACTACGTGGATATCACCTGGTGCGACCAGCACGGTGAACCGGGTACGGAGAGCTGGAACGACTATTTTATGGTCACGGAGGAGCGCCTGCTGGAGGACCACGGCATATGGACGGGCGGTCCCGCGACCGGCACGGAGGACTATTCATCATGAAGACGCTTATTGAAACTACAAGACTGAGCCTGCGCGAGTTTACGCCGGACGACTACGACGCGCTCTGCCTGATGCTCAGGGACGCGGAGACAATGTATGCGTACGAACATGCCTTTTCCGAGGCCGAGTCACACGCCTGGCTGCAAAACCAGCTGAACCGCTACGAGAAATACGGCTTCGGTCTCTGGGCGGTCATTCTCAAGGAGAGCGGTGAGCTCATCGGCCAGTGCGGTCTGACGATGCAGGACGCGGCTGAGTTCGGCGAGGTTGTAGAGGTGGGCTACATCTTCCGCAGGGATCACTGGCACAAGGGCTACGCCTCGGAGGCCGCCGTCGCCTGCAGGGACTATGCCTTTGAGAAGCTCGGTGTGCCGGAGGTGTTTTCCATCATCCGGGTCGGAAACACGGCCTCTGAAAACGTGGCACGCCGCAACGGTATGACACCGCGCGGCGCGCTCACGAAGCACTATTACGGCATGGATATGCCGCATACGATATTTTCCGTCCGTGCGGAGGAGCTTTAATCTATACCCAGGTACTCCATGAGCTCGCCCCAGAGCTCGAGCAGGCGGAACTTGAACACCACGCCCTCACCCTCGCCGGAGAGCAGCTGCGCACTGTCGCCTCCGAGGGTCTCGAGGGCGTTTTCCGCTTCTGCGGCGGAGAGGCAGAGCGGCGGAAAGACGACGCACCACCAGTTGTGGCCCTCGCCCTCGCCGAGGACTACGCGCAGGGACTCGTAGCTGCCGGCGGGCAGGGCAAAGCTGCCGTAGTCCCGGGTGGGGTAGTACTCCCGGCTGAGCGTTACGCTGACCTCGCGGCCCTCTGCGGCGGTCTCGGCGGCGGCTTTGATGCCGTCAAGCTCGGCGCTTATGAGCTCGCGCGCCGCTGCGGCGTCGTCTGCGCCCTCGAGCCGGGGCTCAAGGTAGGCGAGCACGCTGTCGCGCACTCGGAGCTTTATCTCCTGTTCCTCGGCCTCGTCGGAGACGGCGATGACGTGGAGCCGCACGAGCGCGTCGGAGAGCGCCTTGCTGCGCGCGCTGGCCCAGGTCCCGGCGCAGAGCGTTATGCAGAGCGCGAGCAGCATCGATATTTCCCATTTTTTGAGCAGTTGAGTTTTCATCCTATGTACCTCCGACGCTATTATCGCCGGAGGCTTCCTGAATTAAACTTCCCAGGCCATAAAGTTTTGCCCGCCTTTTCAAAGGCGGGCAAAACCATTATTCACGCGCAGCGCGAAATATCAATTCGTTATATCGCGAGTGAGCGCTTCGATGCGCTCGGTCCACTTTTTAAGCTCCTTGTTCGGACGGCCCTCAGCGCCCCTGACGGCGCGCAGCAGGGCCTCCGCCGCGGCAATGAGCGCGGCAAAGTGCTTGTTCATGGGCTTGCGCTCCGGAGCAGCCTGCTTCTTCGGCACAGGCACGCCTTCGGTCACCGTCACGAACTCGCCCGCGGCTAGGTCGTACGACGTGCCGCTGTACGGGGCAAAGGCGTCGAAGCCGTGCTCCTCCGTCAGGCAGCGGGTGAACTCCGTGCAGGCGTCGTCATCGCCGTGATTCACGAACACCTTGGCCGGCTTCTTCTCAAAACCGGATATCCAGCTCAAAAGTCCGTTCTTGTCTGCGTGACCGGAGACGCCGGGCAGCCAGCTTATCTCGGCCTGCACCGCTATCTCCTCGCCGAAGAGCTTGACCTCCTTGGCGCCGTCGTAAAGCATGCGCCCCAGCGTGCCCTCGGACTGATAGCCGACGAAAAGCACCAGGCTCTCCGGCCGCCAGAGGTTGTGCTTGAGGTGGTGCCGGATGCGGCCCGCGTCGCACATGCCGGAGGCCGAGATGATGACCTTCGGCTCCCGGTTTTCGTTGATCGCCTTGGATTCCTCCGAGCTTACCGAGACTTCCAGCCCGTCAAAGACCAGAGGGTTTATGCCGCGGTTCAGCAGCGCGCGTGCCTCATCGTCCAGAAAGCTGGTGTCGCACTGCAGAAATACGCTGGTGGCCTCCACGGCCAGAGGGCTGTCCACGTAGACCTTGAAGCCGTCGTGCCCGTGCACGAGCCCCTTTTCCTTTATCTCGCGGATGAAATACAGCATCTCCTGTGTCCGGCCCACGGCAAATGCCGGGATGACTACGTTGCCGCCGCGGTCGAGCGTGCGCTGTATCATCTGCGAGAGCATACCGATGTAGTCGGGCCGCTCCGCGCCGTGAGTCCGGTCGCCGTAGGTGGACTCGATGACGACGTAATCGGCCTCGGGCACTACGCCCGGGTCGCGCAGTATGGGCTGGTTGGTGTTGCCCACGTCGCCGGAAAAGACTATCTTCTTCGTGATCTCGCCCTCGGTCAGCCAGACCTCGATGCAGGCCGAGCCCAGGAGATGGCCTATGTCCGTAAAGCGGATGGCAATGCCCTCCGCGACGTGTATGGGCTCGCCGTAGGCGCAGGGGCGCAGGTGTTTTACCAGCGCCTCGACGTCATTGATGTCGTAGATGGGCTCCACGGGCGGTTCGCCGGCGCGCTTGGCCTTGCGGGTCTTGTACTCGGCCTCGCTCATCTGGATGTGCGCCGAGTCGCGCAGCATGATGTCCACCAGCGAGCAGGTCGCCGCCGTCGCGTACACCGGGCCGGAGAAGCCGTTTTTCGCCAGCAGCGGCAGATTGCCCGAGTGGTCTATGTGCGCGTGTGTCAGCAGCGCGAAGTCCACCTCCGAGGGAGAGACCGGCAGGGTCTGGTTCACGAACATATCGCGGCCCTGCTCCATGCCGCAGTCCACGATGAAGCGCGTCTTGCCGACCTCCACGAGCGTGCAGCTGCCCGTGACCTCATGCGCGGCGCCGAGGAATGTTATCTTCAATGTGTGCCTCCCTTCTCACTCGTCCAGCTTGAGCACGGCGAGGAAAGCCTCGGTCGGTATCTGGACCGTGCCGAGCTGGCGCATCTTCTTCTTGCCCTCCTTCTGCTTCTCGAGCAGTTTTTTCTTTCTCGTGATGTCGCCGCCGTAGCACTTGGCGAGGACGTCCTTGCGCAGAGCCTTGACGGTCTCGCGCGCGATTATCTTGCCGCCTATCGCGGCCTGCACAGGTATCTCGAAGAGCTGGCGCGGGATATTCTCCTTGAGCTTCTCGCAGAGCTTGCGGGCCCGGGGATAGGCCTTGTCCTTGTGCGCGATGAAGCTCAGTGCGTCAACCTGCTCGCCGTTTAAGAGCATGTCCACTTTAACCAGCTCCGAGGGCCTGTAGTCGGCCAGCTCGTAGTCGAGGGAGGCATAGCCCTTCGTGCGGGCCTTGAGCGTGTCGAAAAAGTCGTAGATTATCTCGTTGAGCGGCATGAGATAGTGCAGCTCGACAAGCCTCGAGTCGAGGTACTGCATGTTCTTGTACTCGCCGCGCCTGTCCTGGCAGAGCGGCATGATGTTGCCCACAAACTCCTGAGGCGTGATGATGGTCACATTCACATAGGGCTCGCTGGCCTCCTCTATGGAGGTGGGGTCCGGGTAGTTGTGCGGGTTATCCACGCGCACCAGCGTTCCGTCTGTCTTGCGCACCTCGTAGATGACCGAGGGCAGGGTGGTCACGAGGTCGAGGTCGAACTCGCGCTCGAGCCTCTCCTGGATGACCTCCATGTGCAGCATACCTAGGAAGCCGCAGCGGAAGCCGAAGCCCAGCGCTACGGAGCTCTCCGGCTCGTAGGAGAGCGAGGCGTCGTTGAGCTTGAGCTTGTCCAGGGCGTCGCGCAGGTCGGGGTACTTGGAGCCGTCCTCGGTGTAGATGCCGCAGTAGACCATCGGCCTTGCGGGCGCGTAGCCGGGCAGGGGCTCAGCAGCGGGGCGCGCGGCCTCCGTCACCGTGTCGCCCACCTGCGTGTCCGCGACGTTCTTGATGCTGGCAGTGAGGTAGCCGACGTCGCCGGCGGAGAGCTCCTCGCAGGGCTCGAGCCGCGTGGGACGCAGGTGTCCCACCTCGACGACCTTGTACACAGCGCCCGTGGCCATGAGCTTTATCTCCATGTCCTTGCGCACGCGTCCGTCCATGATGCGCATGAGCACGATGACGCCGCGGAAGGAGTCGTACTGGCTGTCAAAGACCAGAGCCTTGAGCGGCGCGTCAGGGTCGCCCTTCGGCGCGGGCACGCCGTTTACGATCTCCTCGAGCACAGCGGGGATATTGATGCCGTTTTTGGCCGAGATTTCCGGCGCGTCCATGGCCGGGATGCCGATGATGTCCTCGATTTCCGTCTTCGTCCGCTCCGGGTCGGCGGCGGGGAGGTCTATCTTGTTGATGACGGGCAGTATCTCGAGGTCGTGGTTCATGGCGAGGTAGGTGTTCGCCAGGGTCTGGGCCTCGACGCCCTGGGAGGCGTCCACTACCAGCAGCGCACCCTCGCAGGCCGCGAGCGAGCGGCTGACCTCATAGTTGAAGTCCACGTGTCCCGGGGTGTCGATGAGGTTGAGCGTATACTCCTCGCCGTCGGCGGCCTTGTAGGAGAGACCCACGGCGCGGGCCTTTATCGTGATGCCGCGCTCGCGTTCAAGGTCCATATTGTCTAGTATCTGGCTCTCCATCTCGCGGCTTTCTACCGCGCCGCAGAGCTCTATGAGCCTGTCCGAGAGGGTGGATTTGCCGTGGTCAATGTGCGCTATTATCGAAAAATTCCTGATGTGGTCCTGTCTCATATCTTGCCGTCCTCCGCTATGCTTTCAACGCTGTCTGCCATGGCGCGCAGCTCCTTCGAGAGACTGCGCAGCCGCTCTGTGAGCGCGGCCCCGCCGGGCTCGTCGGTCCTGCCGAGCAGGTAGTCCGCCGAAACTCCGTAGTAGTCGCAGGCCCGGACCACGAATTCGAGTCCCGGCTCACGCGCGCCGTTTTCGTAGTGGCTGAGCAGCGCCTGGCTGATGTGCAGCTCGGAGGCGGCCTTGCGCTGGCTGAGTCCCTGCTCACGACGCAGCGCACTCATCGCCTCGCTGAATGTTCTTGGCATGTGTTACCTCCGCCCCAAAATTCAATGTTTGATTACAAATAGTATTATAACTGCCCTTTGCCCCCTTGTAAAGACCCTGTCGGGACTTGAAAAGCGTCGGACAGGGTGGTAGAATTGATTGTCTGAATGAGGCGGCGCGTCCGCCAAATCAATATGGAGGCTGTTGCATAATGTTTGAGAACCTTGTTGAAATACTCAAAAAGAATCCCCGCAAGATAGTCTACACCGAGGGCACGGACGCCCGCATTCTCGAGAGCGCCGCCAGGCTGAAGGCCGACGGTTTCCTCACCCCCGTCCTCGTCGGCAATGTCGATGAGGTCAAGGCTGCTGCCGCTAAGGGCGGCTTCGACATTGAGGGCCTCGAGATAATCGACCCCGAGAACTACGAGGGCTTCGACGAGATGGTCGAGACCATGGTCGCCCTGCGCAAGGGCAAGATGAGCGCCGAGGACTGCGCCGCCGCCCTGAAGAAGTCGAACTACTTCGGCACCATGCTCGTGAAGATGGGCAAGGCCGATGCCCTGCTGGGCGGCGCCACCTATTCCACCGCCGACACCGTCCGTCCCGCGCTGCAGCTCGTCAAGACCAAGCCGGGCAGCCACCTCGTGAGCAGCGTCTTCATCATGGTACGCGGCGACGAGATGCTCGCCATGGGCGACTGCGCCATCAACATCGACTACACCGACACCGTGGATAAGGACGGCAACGTCACCTTCTCCGCGGCGGACAAGCTGGCCGAGACCGGCGTGGAGTGCGCCCGTGTCGCCAAGGTCTTCGGCATAGAGCCGAAGGTGGCCTTCCTGAGCTACTCCACCAAGGGCAGCGGCAAGGGCCCGAACGTCGACCTCGCCCGCGAGGCCTGCGCCAAGGCCAAGGCCCTGGCCCCCGAATTCGACATAGACGGCGAGATGCAGTTCGACGCCGCCGTTTCTCCCACCGTTGGCCAGCTGAAGTTCCCCGGCAGCAAGGTCGCCGGCTACGCCAACACCTTTGTCTTCCCGGAGATCCAGTCCGGCAACATCGGCTATAAGATAGCCCAGCGCCTCGGCGGCTTCGACGCCTACGGCCCCATCCTCACCGGCCTGAACGCCCCCATCAACGACCTCTCCCGCGGCTGCAACGCCGAGGAGGTCTATCAGATGTCCATCATCACCGCCGCCCTCGCCTGAGTCCGGCAGATGTAAAAACAGCCGCCGCCCCTCATGGGGCGGCGGTTTTCTTTTGTCTTCAGTTCTCCAGCGCGGAGCGTGCGGCCCTGGCGAGGGCCGCCATGGCTGCTACGGGGTATTCGCCGGCGGCGGTTTCGTTTGTCAGCATCAGCGCCGAGGCTCCGTCAAGCACGGCGTTATATATGTCGGATACCTCCGCGCGGGTGGGTACGGGATTTTTCTGCATCGAATAGAGTAGCTGCGTCACCACCATGAAGGGAGTCCCCGCCTCGCGGCACTGCTTGGCTATGCTCTTCTGCAGCGCGGGGACGGCGTAGAGCCCGCAGGAGCTGCCGAGGTCGCCCCGGGCTATGACTATCATATCCGATACGCCCAGCAACTCGGGCAGGGCCTCCACACCGCCGCGGCTCTCCACCTTGGCGAATACGCGGATGGTTTCGCCTCCGCCCGCGTCCAGCACGCCGCGCACGGCCGCTATGTCCGACGCCGAGCGCGTGAAGGACTGCATCACCGCCGTGACGCCCCAGGACCTCGCCGCGGCAAGATTCTGTCTGTCGCTCTCCGTGAGCGGCGGCGCGGCCGCCTCGAGCCCGGGCAGGGTTACGCCCTTCCGGCTTCCCAGCACCCCGCCGCGCAGCACCTCAGCGCGCGCCGAGGCGCCGTCACTCTCCAGCACGCCGAGGCTCAGCCGCGCATCGTCCAGCAGCAGCTCGACCCCGGGCCTGAGCAGCTCAAGCACGGTCTGCGGCAGGGGTATGCCCTCCCCGCCCAGGGTCACGATGTCGCCCTTTGAGAGCGTCAGCGGCGAGGCGAGCGTGCCCGTGCGCAGCTCCGGGCCCTGCGTGTCTATGAGCAGCTCCGGCTCCACGCCGCGGCTGCGCCCCGCCTCAAAGAGTGCCTCTATAAATCTTGCACCGCCCTCCAGGCCAGTGTGCGAAAGATTCAGACGCGCACCCGTCATACCCGCGTCCAGCATAAGTCCCAGCGTCTGCGCATCCGCGCAGGCCGGCCCCAAAGTTCCGTACAGCTCCATAATCAAAACCCGCAGTAGCCAACGTTGGAGATCTTGATAATGAGGTCCGCGATCTCCGAAGCGGGCTTCTTCATGCCGTCGGCCAGCCACTTGCGGATGAGGCCCACGCTGCCCAGCGCGATGAAGGTATAGAGATATTCCGCGTCCTCTTGGCTGAGCTGTCGTGCTGAGGCCCAGGAGCTCATGAATTGCCCTTCAATCACGTCCACCACCTTGGTCTGGAAGCTGGTGTCGCCCTTGTCCGAGAGCAGTATGGAGCAGATGTCTGCGTTTTCGCCGATGTACTCCACCAGCCGCGTGAGCACGTCCTTGAGGTCGGTGCCCGAGGCGGTCAGCGCCGGACGCACCCAGCGCGTCACGTCCTCTATAATCTCCGACTCCAGACTGTGCAGCAGGTCGGACGGGTCCGAGTAGTGCGCATAGAAAGTCGCACGGTTTATCCCCGCGCGCTCGCAGATCTCGGTCACCGTTATCTTCGCTATGGGCTTTGTGCTCAACAGCTCCAACAGGCTGTTGCGTATCATCATTTTTGTGTAGCGCACGCGCGCATCCTGCTTCTTTTCAGGCATGTTTTACCTCTAAAAATTAAAATTTTTGTGTACTCCTATACAATTATGCCAAAAACGTTTAATATTTTGCATATTTTATGAAACTGTCTGTTGCTTCATTTGCAAAACGAAATATACTATAAAAACGTAAGTATGTCAACAAACCGTTCAATAGGAGGACTGCCATGGATCGATTCACGCAGGGCATCACCCGGCATCGCCGGCCGGTGATCGCCGTCTTTATCATCTGTGCCATCGTGTGCGCCGTGCTCTTTCTGGGGGTCGAGGTAAACTACGACCTCACGGACTATCTGCCGGAAGACGCAGAGAGCACCGTTGCGCTCGACCTTATGCTGGAGGAGTTCGGCTCCGGCGTACCGAACACGAGGGTCATGGCAGTTGACCTCACCATCTCCGAGGCTCTCGAGCTGAAGGAGGAGATCGTCCAGGCGCCCGGCGTCACGGACGTCATGTGGCTGGACGACGTCGAGGACATGACCACCCCCGTGGAGCTCATGGACGAGGCAACTGTCAGCCAGTACTGGAAGGATGGTACGGCGCTCTACTCGGTCACGATCGAGAGCGGCCGCGAGGTTGAGGCGACGGACGCCATCTATGAGATAATAGGCGACGACGGGGCCATCTCCGGCGACGCGGCCAGCACCGCCAGCATGCAGAAGCTGGCCGTCAGCGAGGTCATCGGCGCCGCGGCCGTACTGGTGCCGCTCATCATCATTTTGCTGCTGCTCACCACCACCTCCTGGATAGCGCCGCTGCTCTTCCTTGTGACCATAGGCGTCGCGGTGCTCATCAATATGGGCACCAACATCGTCTTCGGGGAGATAAGCTTCGTGACGCAGTCGGTCAGCCCCATCATGCAGCTGGCCGTATCGCTGGACTATGCCATCTTCCTGCTCAACAGCTTTGAGCGCCACCGCAAGGAGATACCCGACGCCGAGGAGGCCATGCGCATGGCTATCAAGGAGTCCTTCTCCTCGATAGCCGCCTCGGCGGCTACGACGGTGTTCGGCTTCCTGGCGCTGATCTTCATGCGCTTCGGCATAGGCAGCGACCTGGGCCTCAACCTTGTCAAGGGCGTTGTGCTCAGCTACATAAGCGTCATGGTGTTCCTCCCGGCGCTTGCGCTCTCCTGCATGAAGCTCATCGACAAGACGCACCACAAGCGCATCCTCCCCGAAATGGGTAAGGTAGGCAAAATCTTCGTCAAGGTCCGTATCCCGGCGCTCATACTTGTGATCCTCGTCGTTGTGCCCTGCTACCTTGGCCAGAGCCGCGCGGACTTCCTCTACGGCATGGGCAGTCCCGACCCCGGTGTTCGCTACGGTGCGGATACCGAGCTCATAAACGAGACCTTCGGCGAGAGCCAGGCCATAGTCCTGCTCGTGCCTCGCGGAGATCCCGGCGCAGAGGCCGAGCTTGCAGAAGAGATATCCGAAATAGACCACGTTACCAGCGTTCTCTCCTACGCCGGCACGGTGGGCAAGATACCCTCGGGCTTCCTCTCCGACGACATCGTCTCGCAGTTCTACTCTGAAAACTACGCGAGAATAATCATCTATACCGACACGGGAGAGGAGGGCGATGACGCCTTTGCCGTTGTCACCGCGGTGCGAGAGGCGGCGGCTGAGTTCTACGACGAGTACTGGGCCTGCGGCCAGTGCGCCAACCTCATGGACATGCGCGACGTGGTCACCGATGACTCCGTCACGGTGAACCTCATCGCCATAGCCTTCATCTTCCTCACGCTGCTCGTGACCTTCCGCTCGCTGACACTGCCGTTCATCCTGCTCTTTGTCATCGAGTCGGCCATATGGATAAACCTCTCTGTGCCGTATTTCACGGATACGCCATTGGTCTACCTGGGCTACCTTGTCATAAACACGGTCCAGCTCGGCGCTACGATAGATTACGCCATACTCATGACGGAGGGCTATGTCGTCAACCGGCGCACAATGGGCAAGCGCGCGGCGGTGGAGGCCACGCTCACCAAGAACTTCATCTCCGTGCTCACGAGCGGCCTCATACTCTCCGCTGCGGGCTTCTGCCTGAACTTCTCGTCCTCGCTCAGCGTCGTGGCCGAGCTCGGCACTCTGCTGTGCCGCGGCACTCTGCTCTCCATGGCCATGGTGCTGCTGGCCCTGCCCGCGCTGCTCATGCTCTTTGACCCGCTTACGGCAAAGCTCACACTGAAATCCGGATTCCTCAAAAAGACCGACAAGGAGGTCGAAACGAAATGAAACGCAAACTCATGACCGCGCTCTGCATAGCGCTCATCTTCTGCCTGTGCCTCAGCTCCGTGCCCGCAGCGGCGGCCTCCGATGCGGACTTTACGGCAGAGGAAGTCATATACGCAAAGCTCGATGCCAACGGGACGCCTCAGGAGGGCTACGCAGTCGTGGCCCTGAACGTCACCAGCGCCGGCACAATCACGCACTACGGCGATTACAGCTCCGTCGTGAACCTCAGCGACACCACGCCCATCGAATACTCCGACGGCGCCGTCTCCCTGGAGGCTGAGCCTGGGCGCTGGTACTATGAGGGCACCCTCACGAGCGTCGAGCTGCCCTGGAACATCGAGATAAGCTACTATCTCGACGGCAAGGAGGTATCGCCCGATGAGCTCGGCGGCAAATCCGGCGAGCTTGAGATCAGCATAAAAACCTCGAAAAACGAGGCCGTGGACGGCGGCTTCTACGACAACTACCTGCTCCAGTTCACGATAACGCTCGACTCCGAACTTTGCGAGAATGTCAGCGTCACGGGCGGCACCGCGGCGAACGCGGGCAGCTCCAAGACCATATCGCTCATGGTGCTCCCCGGCACCGACGGCGACGTGGGTCTGACGGCCGACGTGCACGACTTCCGCATGGACGGTATGACCATAGCGGCCGTCCCCTATGACGTTGCCAGCAGCCTAGGCGATATGAGCGAGGTGACCGATGGCCTCGGTCAGCTGGTGGACGCCATTGACCAGCTCTCCAGCGGGGCAAGTCAGCTCTCCAGCGGCGCCAGCCAGCTCAACAGCGGCGCTTCCCAGTACGGCAGCGGGCTCGCCGAGCTCTCCGCCGGCTCGGCTCAGCTCACGGAGGCCTCGGACCAGATAGCCCAGGCGCTTGCGCAGATAGGCTCCATGGGCGGTCAGACCCCCTCCGGCGGCAGCGTAAGCCTGTCGTCTCTCGCGCAGCTTCCCTCCGCGCTCCGTCAGCTCAAGTCCGGGCTTGACCAGATAAGCTCCGGCATAGATGAGCTCAGTGCGGCATACAGCGCGGCATACAGCGCACTGTCCGAGGCCATCGCCTCCATACCGGCGGCCAGCGTGACCGAGGAGGACATAGCTGCGCTCATGGCCGCGAATCCGGACAACACTGCGCTGAGCGCCCTGGTCGCCAACTACCAGGCGGCGCAGACCGTCAAGGCGGTCTGGGAGCAGACGAAGGCGGCATTTGACGCTGCCGAGCAGAATCTGCCCACCTTCTCCGCCTCCATCGTCAAGGTCTCGGAGTCGCTTGAGACCATGGCGACGCAGATAGAATCCGCTCTCTCGGCCACGGGCGGTTCCATCAACCTCGGCAGCCTCGTCGAGCTGATGGGCGGCCTTGAGGAGCTCGCAGCGAACTATGCCGAGTTCAACGAGGCGCTCAAGACCTATACCAGCGGTGTGGATACTCTGGCGGCCAACTGGTCGGGCATCCAGAGCGGAATCAGCAGCCTCTCCAGCGGCGCATCCAGCCTCTCCGGCGGAGCCAGCACGCTCAACGAGGAGACCCAGGCCATCCCCGAACAGCTCGACGGTCTGCTCGGCACCGGCGACGACGAGAGCGAATATGTCTATGAGTCCTTCCTGGACGAGCGCAACGGCGAGCCCGCCTCCGTCCAGTTCGTCATCTCCACCGATTCCATAGAGGTCCCCGAGAGCGACGAACCGGTAGTGGAAACGACCGAGGACCAGGGCTTCTTCGCCCGCCTCTGGGATAAGCTCGTCGCACTGTTCACCTGAGACTGATATAAACGGAAGCGGGAACCCCCCGTCGGGGGTCCCCGCTTTTTAGATTTGCATTTCTGCGAGTGCTCCGTTGCGTCCAGCAACAAACCTAACGAAGCACACAAGCGTACGCCATCCTGCGCGTGTGGAAGCAAAGGAGCGGGTTCAATGAGTCTCGAGGACGATCTTCCCGTCCTTGGCATCGGCAACCAGGCGGTCGCCGGCGGAGACGGTGCCGCTCAGCATGGCGTCGGCGGCGGGGTCTTCGAGGTCGGTGCAGATGCAGCGGCGCAGCGGGCGTGCGCCGTAGGCGGGGTCGAAACCGCGCTCGGCCAGCAGGCTCAGCGCGGCGTCCGTCACCTCAAGCTGTACGCCCAGAGCGCGCATGCGCTCGCACACTGCGTTGGTCATGCCCCGGGCGATGCGGCGCACGTCCTCCGGCGTCAGACGTCGGAAAACTATGGCGTCGTCCACGCGGTTCAAAAACTCCGGACGGAAGGTCTGCCTCAGCTCAGACATGACCGCCTCGCGCACGGCCCCATCGCTGTCGCGGGCCTGCCCGGAAAAGCCCAGAGCCGGTCGGTTCTCGGTTATGGCCTTTGCACCCACGTTGGAGGTCATGACAACGATGGTGCTGCGGAAGTCCGCGCGGCGGCCTTCCGAGTCCGTGAGACGACCGTCCTCCATTATCTGAAGCAGAAGATTGTATACGTCTTCGTGCGCCTTTTCGATCTCGTCAAAGAGCACGACGGACCAGGGCCTGCGCCGCACTCGCTCCGTGAGCTGCCCGCCCTCGCCGTAGCCGACGTAGCCAGGGGGCGAGCCGATGAGCTTCGAGACCGCGTGCTTTTCCATGTACTCAGACATGTCCAGGCGGATGAGCGCGTCGCCGTCACCGTACACGGCCTCGGCCAGAGCACGGCAGAGTTCCGTCTTGCCCACGCCTGTGGGGCCGAGAAACAGGAAGCTGCCCAGGGGCCTGCGCGGGTCGGAGAGGCCCACGCGCCCGCGCCTTATGGCCCGGGCCACGGCGGAGACAGCCTCGTCCTGACCTATGACGCGCCGGTGCAGTGCGTCCTCTAGATGCAGCAGCCGCTCACTCTCGGACTCGGTTATCGCGGAGGTGGGCACGCCCGTCCAGGCCGAGACGACGTCCGCAACGTCGGAGGCCTCCACACGCGAGCGCGCAGCGGTGCCCTCCACCCGCACGCGGGAGGCCGCCTCGTCTATCAGGTCTATGGCCTTGTCGGGCAGATAGCGGTCGCAGATGTAGCGGGTCGAGAGCTTGACGGCGGCGCTTATGGCCTCGTCCGCTATTTTCAGGCCGTGATGAGCCTCCAGCGAGCCGCGCAGGGCAAAGAGCATGCGCTCGCAGCACTCGCTGTCCGGCTCGGGGACATTGACGGGCTGAAAGCGCCGCTCGAGTGCGGCGTCCTTTTCAATGTGCTTGCGGTATTCCTCGGGCGTTGTGGCGCCGATGACCTGTATCTCGCCGCGGCCCAGGGCGGGCTTGAGGATGTTCGCGGCGTCGATGGCGCCCTCGGCTGAGCCCGCGCCGACTATGGTGTGCAGCTCGTCGATGAAGACGATGACGTCCCCGGCGCGCTGTACCTCCTTTATGATGCACTTGACCCTGTCCTCAAAGTCGCCGCGGTATTTCGTGCCGGCGAGCATGGAGGCGAGGTCCAGCGTGACGATGCGGCGGTTCTTGAGCGAATCAGGCACCTCGCCGCGCGCGACTCGCCGGGCCAGGGCCTCGGCCACGGCGGTCTTGCCCACGCCGGGCTCACCCACGAGGACGGGGTTGTTTTTTGTGCGTCGGGAAAGTATCTGTATGACGCGGCTTATCTCGCGCTCGCGCCCGACCACGGGGTCGGTGCCCCCGCTGCCGGCCATGAGCGTCAGGTCGCGGCTGTACTGGTCGAGGACTCGGGTCTCAGTCCGGCGGTAGGGAGGGCGCAAGGGGGTCTGGCGGCCGGATTCCTGACGCCCGGGACGGCTCTCCGGCGAGCCAAAAAGGGCCATTATGTCGGTGTAGAGCTCGTCGGCCTCGTGACCTGCGGCGGTGAGGGCGCGCATGGCCCCGCAGTCCGGGGTGCGCAGCAGCCCGAGCAGCAGATGCTCCGTGCCTATGCAGCCGTGACCCAGCCGACGTGCGTCCTCCGCGGCGCGCTCGATGGCGAGACGCGCGTTGGGCGTGAGCCCCTGCTCGGGTGAGCCGGGAGATCCGCTGCCGCTCTCGGCCTCCACCAGCCTGGTGAGCGAGAGCATGTCCAGACCGCGGCAGCGCAGCACCCGCGCGCCGAGGCTCTCCGTCTCCGCCGCTACGCCCAGCAGCAGATGCTCCGTGCCGACGTAGCTGTGCCCCAGCGAGGCCGATGCATCCCGCGCCGCGGCTATCGCGCCTGATGCGCGCTCTGTAAACCTTACGCTGTTTTTCATGCCTTCCATTGCCTCCTGACCTATTATAATGCCGTACCCGCGCCAAAGGGGGCGAAGCGGCGCGACAGTGAAAGTATTTCCAACGCAGGGCGCTTATAACCAACGGCGGGCGAAATATCCATGAAAGGTCTGAAAAGCAAAAGGCTATTGATTTTCTTACGTTATGTGGTAGAATACAAAGCGTACATAATCCCGGTGTTGGGATGTATAAAATACAAACCGAACGGAGGTAACACCATGGCATACGTTATCACTGACAACTGCGTCTCTTGCGGCACCTGCGCTGCCAACTGTCCTGCCGAGGCCATCGACATGGGCGACGACAAGTACGTCATCGATCAGGACAAGTGCGTCTCCTGCGGCACCTGCAAGGAGAATTGCCCCGCCGACGCCATCGTCGAGGAGTAATTGCAAAAAACTAGGGCCGCGATAGCGGCCCTTTTATTATTCACTATCCTCGCCGCGAGCAGCGGCGGGTGTTTTTGTATATGGAGAAGTGCCGCCGCGCTGTTGTCAACAAGGAGGAAAAACGAATGAAACGACCGTTAGCCGTTATCCTCGCCTTTTCTCTGCTCTTGGGAATATCAGGCTGCTCGTCGGCTCCTGAGCTGCCGGAGTTCACAGATGGAGTGCGCGAGAGGGACGAGACCTACCCAGCGCATATCGAAACGAAGTCTGTCGAGCTCGACGACCTCGGCATCCACTTTTCCACGAACGCATTTGACGAGACGGCCTCGGTGGAGCTGGCTCAGAAGTTTGCGGAGGACTACGCCGCGCTCTCCGGCGCGGGTGAGGCCGAGGTCTACATACTCAACGAACCGCTGGCCGACGCGCCCTTCGTGAGCGGGGCGGAGCTCTTCTGCTCCGCCGAAGCTGTCGAAAGCGGGGAATACCGCCCAGCGCTCGTCTCTGCTGCACTGAACATCACCGGCCGCTGGCAGGCCGAGGGCCTGAGCCGCGAGCTCTTCGGCGCCGAGGTTCAGGACGGCCTCGCGGATGAGATCGCTGCTTATCTGGCGGCGCACGAGGGGTCGAACCTGCTCTCACTGGCACCCTTTTACTTCACGGAGGACTTCGCGGACGCGGAGACCATCTACCTGGCGTCCGACTGCGCTCAGTCCCTCGCGGCCTATGTCATCGGCGAGGCCGGGCAGGACGCCCTGCGCGGCAGCTGCTCGGAATATCTCCCCGGCTGGCTCGCTCTCATCGGCCTCGAGGCGGAGACGGAGGGGCTGCAAACGCTCATGGAGCTCGATTACACGCAGAACGTGTACTATCCTGCCGAGTTCACCCGGAGCGTATTCACCTTCCGCCCCGTGCCGACGGAGTGGATGCCGGACGCCGACGCGGCCTCGGCTCACGTACTGCGGCTCTGCACAGGCCTCGATTGGCTGCTGGATTACCTCGAGACCAACGCGCCGGAGAGCTGGGCGCGGATCGAGCAGACAAAGCCATACGAGGTGAGCTTTGAGGAGAGCTTCGACGTATCCTGCGTCGACGTTTACAGCTCCGTGGTGCATATGCGCTCCGAAAGCTCCGGACTGCACGAGCTCGCGCACGCTCTGACGATAGACGAGCTCTGCGGTGAAGCGGGCTGGGTGTTCGAGGGCGTCGCAATGCATTGCTCCGAGTGGTGGATAAGCTATGAGGACTACGAGATGTTCTTCGACCTGGCAGAGAATATAGACACGATGGAGAGCGCATCTGAGGACGAGCGCTTCATATTCGGAGAGATACGCCGCATATTCAAGGAGCTCTCCGGCGTGGACGTGAGCGAGGCGCAGACTCTCGAGTCTCCTGCGATACCGTTGGCGAAGGCCATGACCTACGCCATGCTCCTGCACCCCGAGCGCGACGTGTTCATAAAGATGGTGTCCAAGCCGTCGGCCGACGTGGTGAGCTCGTTTTACAAGCCCAAGTACCCCACCACCGTGCTCAGCCACGCGAAGTCCTACGCCTTCTGCGAGTATCTGCTCGACCATGGGCGCCTGACGCTTGACCAGCTCGTCGCGGCCTCGCTGGACCTCGAGGGCTATCGGGCGGCCTTCCCGACGGACGAGTACTTTGACGAACTCTATGCGGAATATTTAGACTGGGTCAGGGAGGAATACAGCCTGTGACGGAGCTTTGGAAGGGCGGGCCGCGGTATGAGGGCGGCGGGGCGTTTCCGATAACGACGGATTCGGTCCTGCTGGCGGATTTCGTGAGAACGAAGCCGGGCAGGGTGGTGGAACTCTGCTCCGGCGCGGGGCTCATATCGCTGCTGCTTCTCACGCGCGAGCCGCGGCTGAACATCGACTGCGTGGAGCTCGACCCGGAGGTCTCGGCTGCGGCGGAGCGGAACTTCGCCGAAAACGGCCTTGGCGAGAGCGCCCGATCACTCTGCCTCGACATCCGCGCCCACCGTGCGGCTCTGCCGCACGCGGCCTACGGTCTCGCCGTGTGCAACCCGCCGTATTTTGCCGAGGGCAGCGGCCGCGCCTCGGAGAGCATGGCCGTGGCGCGCTCGGAGGCGGGCTGCACGCTATCCGATGTAGTCACGGCGGCGGCCTGGTGCCTCAGGACCGGCGGGGCCTTCTGCATCGTCCACCGCCCGGAGCGCCTTGCGGAGCTGCTCTCGCTCATGGGCGGAGCGGGCCTTGAGCCGAAGCGCCTGCGCCTTGTCCAGCACCGCCTGGAAAAGCAGCCGAGCCTGGTCCTCGTCGAGGGGCGCAAGGGTGCGAGGCCGGGCCTCGAGGTGCTGCCCACGCTGATTTTGACCGGCCCGGACGGGCAGGACTCGGCGGAAGTGCGCCGCATTTACCACAGGGAGGAAAACTGATGTCAGGAAAGCTCTATCTTGTCGGCACGCCCATAGGCAATCTCGGCGATCTCTCGCCCCGCGCGAGGCGCACTCTGGAGGAGGCGGACTTCATTGCCGCCGAGGACACGCGCGTCACCCTCAAGCTCCTGAACCACTTCGGTATCTCGAAGCCGCTGGTGAGCTACTATCAGCACAACAAGGAGCGCAGCGGCGAGCGCATTCTCGAGCGCATCCTGGCGGGGGAGAACTGCGCGCTTGTGACGGACGCGGGCATGCCCGCGGTATCTGACCCGGGCGAGGACCTGGCCGTGGCCTGCGCCGAGAGCGGCGTGGAGGTCACCGCGGTGCCGGGACCCTGCGCGGCGGTGACGGCGCTGGCGCTTTCGGCCCTGCCTGCGGGCCGTTTCTGTTTCGAGGGCTTCCTCTCCACGTCGAAGAAGAGCCGGGAGGAGCACCTCGAGGCGCTCAGGGACGAAAAACGCACTATGATATTCTACGAGGCGCCCCACAAGCTGCAAAAGACGCTCTCGGACCTCGCCGCGGCCTTCGGCATCCGTTCGATTCCGACGCTGCTCTTCATCCCGCTCGAGGGCGATCCGCAGATGGCCGTCGGAGCCATGCCCAAAGCCACGCTGAAAGCCAATATCGACCGGATTCTGCTCGGCAAGTAACGATGGCGTTTACGATCGACCCCGGGCTATGCCCGCAGAACCACCGTTGCCCGCTGATCCCGATCTGCCCCGCGGGCGCGATCTCGCAGGAGGGGAACTCCCTTCCGCGGA